>NZ_JAYRLZ010000217.1:0-7447 GCF_041904975.1 Chitinimonas sp.
AACGATGTGCAGCTGGCCGAGCGCCAGGCCGGCGGCCGTGGCCTGACCAGCCCGGAACTGGCGGTGCTGCTGGCCTATGCCAAGCTGGTGCTGTTCGACCAGCTGATCGACTCGCCGCTGCCAGCCATGAAGCAGTGGGACGAGCTGCTGGCCGGCTACTTCCCGGTGAAGATGGCCGAGAAGTTCAAGAAGCAACTGCCTAGCCACCCGCTGCGCAGCGAAATCGTCGCCACCGTGCTCACCAATGAGTGCGTGAACCGCATGGGCATCAGCTTTGTGTTCCGCGTCGCCGAGGAAACCAATGCCAGCCCGGCCGAGATCGTCCATGCCTGGAGCCTGGCAAGTGCCCTGATGCGTGCCGATGCGCTGTGGGCCGAGCTGGAAGCACTGGACAACCAGCTGCCGACCGATGTGCAGTACGAGCTGATGCTGGAAGTGCGCAAGCAGCTGGAACGTACCGCGCGCTGGGTACTGCGCGTGCAGATGACCGAAACCGATGCCGACGCCCGCATCCGCCAGCTCACCGAGGAAATCCCGGCCCTGCTGCCCAAGCTGGACAAGTGGCTGGCCGAGCAGACCGCCTTTGCCAAGGCGCGCGAGGCACTGGTCAAATCCGGCGTGAAGCCCGAGCTGGCCGCACGCATTGCCCACCTAGACGCGGTGCTGTCGCTGCTCGACATCGCCCGCCTGGCCCGCGAAAGCAAGGCTGCGGTGGAAGATGTGGCACAGGCCTACTTCAAGCTGGAAGATGCCCTGCAGTTTGGCTGGCTGCGCGAAGTGGTGGACAGCTTGCCGCGCGACAACCGCTGGCAGACCCTGGCGCGCATGGCGCTGCGTGACGAGCTGTACCGCGAACACGCCGGCCTTGCTGCCCGCGTGCTGAACGGCAGCGGCACGGTGCAAAAGCGTGTCGATGGCTGGCTCAAGGCCCGCGAGGCCTCGCTGGAGCACGTGGGCCGCATGTTCGAAGAACTGCGCGCCGCCACGCCCGACCTGGCCATGCTGTCGGCTGCCATGCGCGAAATCCGCAACCGCCTGGCTGCGTAAACCGATACCGGTAGTTCGACTCGAAGCCACCCGCAAGGGTGGCTTTTTTCTTGCCAGCCTGTCTGGCGCAGCCTGTGCCGGCAGACGACAGGCCCCTACCGTATCAAGGCTTGCCGCGATAGCTTTTTGCCAGCGAATCACCGATCGGCGTGACCAGATCATCGACCAGCCAGCACTGCGGCTCGGCGGCCTTCTGCAATTGAAGTACCACGGTTTGCGCCTTCTTCGGCGTACCCGGTTCCAGAACGAAGGCATACGACATCGAAACACTGACCCCGTCTGCGCTACGCGCCGTCACCGCATACTTCACCGGCGCGCCCACCTCGCCATCTTGCGCACCGAGCCAGGGCTCATAGTCGAGATGGCAAATACCCCCTTCTTTTTCCCCGCAACGATAGTGCCCCTTCAAGGCCTGGTAAAACGCCGGCGAGACTATCTTCTTCAAGCCCGGCGTTTCCTGGGCATAGAAAAGACGATGCTTGGCAAACAGGCGCGAGGCCAGCGAGATCGCCTCTCTATCACCACAGGCGAAGACAGTGGTACCACAGAGGCTTAGCGAAACAGCAGCAATCAGTAATCCAGTACGCATCAGTTCAAACCCCGATAAGTGAAATAAAGGCGCCCCGCATGGCCGCACCAGCCATCTCGGTAGCGCAGCCACATCATTATGGCCAAAGACGCCCTTCACACCATCTGCTGCATGCCTTCTATGGCATCAAACGCACAGTCTTGATCGCCAACACATTGCCCGGCCGGCTACGGCGACCGACTCATGCCTTGCACGCAGGCCTGTATTTGCTGCGCCAGCTGCGGCTGATAGCGCGCACCGGAATAATCGTCGCAGCGATTCCCGGTTTCCAGAATCTCGCCCGGCGCCTTGGAAGCAAACACGAAATATTCACCGCCAATATCAAGGTTGACGCGCGATGTCGTATTTTGACTTAACACCACCAGCGATTTGGTTCTGGCTGCGCCACGAAATACTTTTCGCACCGAAAGGTGATAAAGCCAGCCAGCAACGCCTTCCATATCATCGCTGTCTTTCAGCAATTGCACCGACTCGACTTTTGCGTGCACCACCCAATCATGCCCCGCAACCATTTGACACAGTTTCAATGGCGGATCAGGACACAGCGCCAATAATGGCAAACTAAAACAGGCCAGAATGACTTGGCACGCTCGTACGCCGGGTATTTTGGATAGGCAGCCGGAAAGGTTTCGCATCACACCCACCTTATCTTCTTAATCGGCCATCCCAATTAGGGACAACCGCTTGTGCTTCGCATATGCAAGCGCCGCAATCAATTTATGTAGCAGCGCTTGCTCGCCGGCCCCGCCTGGCTCGACCAGCAGTGGCAATAAATGCGACAGCGCCTGCTCAACCTCTTCCGGTGAAAAGACCTGATCTTCAAACAGATTAGAAATACGTTGTAAAAAGAAAGAATCGATGCGTTTGACCAAGCACAGCAGTGCCGGCAGCTCGTGGTAGTCGATACAAGCCACCACTTCATGCGCGCCACCCGTCTTGCCTCCAACACCCACGATCAGATCAAATGCCACAATATACTGCCCCTCGGCAAGCCATGAAGGAATCGCTTGTCTTTCCCGCAACCACTTCTGGCAGCTGAAATGATGCTAGAGAAAGCCGCAAATTCAAACTGCAAGTGCAACAATCAAGTGGTTTTCTTGGTTTATCGACAGGCTGAAATGGAGCGTATCATGCCACGGTGAGCGGTGAATTTACGGGGTATCCGCTAGATGGCGATACAGGTGCAAGGGTATGCACCCGCATCGTTTCAGCCATATTTGACGCAACGGATACTATTTCACCCGTTCAAAGGTAACAATACTGCGTGTCATTCCTTTCTCAGCCCAATTCGGCATGACTCTCCAGGGCGTAAGAATCTGCAAACGATCGCCATCCACTTTGAACGACCGCGACTGCTCAGTTCCAACCCATTCCGGATTCCACGCCACCTCGACACTGGTAATCCACTTATCGCCCTCAACGCGGTACTTACCCGAATACGCAATCAATGTATCCAGTAGCGCAGCCTTTTCCTCTGCTGTCTTGCCTGCTTTGCGCCCCTCGGCGGTCAAAACAAACCATACTCGCGCATCGGCCGTGAAAACTGCATTGCCGGTGGGGTGCTTGCCCATTGTTGGCAATTTCTCACCGCTAGACTGAACTTCCACTTCATAGGAAGCAAGCTTCCATGCGCCCTGTAAAAGCGCAGAACCATCGGCAAAGCAAGGCTGAATCGCCGTAGCCAACACCATCAAAACAGCTAAACCATTGATCCGAAACATACCCACACCTTTTCATGAAAAATTGAAAAAAGAATGTTCCCCCTGCCCATCTGATTGAAAACCACTCAAACGACGAGCTAACGGTTCACCACCCTGTCAGCGCTGAATCACTTGCAAGCCAGGCAATAAAATCGCTCGGGCTCCGGATTTTATCAGAACGACAATGGCCATTACCAAACTGTGAAAAAGACCAAAACACTTTTCCAAGAATCACCTTGTCATGAAAACATTGAGCAGCAACATGACCCCGCCGCAACCGACAGGCAAGCCACCGGTTCAGGCATGAAAACAGCGCCAAGTAACCAGCAAAACATCCAGCCCTTCCTTACCTCACCGCATCACTAGCTTGCAGCCATGGCGCTTGACGACAGGGCCAGAATTCATATGCATTCCCAAGGGCTGACAATTAATTTCTGCGGCACTCGAGGTTTATTGCAGCCTTCCACGCATAGGTAAATCTCGCCGGGTGTCTTGTCAAACAATGGCTCGACATTACATGGCTGATATTTTTTCGACAACGTTACCCGAAACCGCGTACCTGTCAATGGTGATTTGCTATCAACCCGACATGAAAAATACTTTGCCCCTTCGAATATCTTTTGAAAATTCGGGCACTCCTGGTTCAAATCGTACCTTTCCTTCCACTCCGAGTCCTTGCGGCCTTTCTGTATGTAAATGGTATCAGGCACATCGCCTTCGATTCGAATGATTTCACCAAGCCTATTGCCACCTTCAGCACCGCCATACCCGGCAGCAAATGCAATTGCCGGCAACAAGACCACGACTGAATGAAACAGTTTCATGATGGATTCCTGATATTGAAGCAAGCCGAACTGCAAAGCGGGGTCGGCTTGAATGGAATTTCATGCCATCTTCTTGGCCGCGATGAAATACTCCGGCAAATCAGACAACTTCTTTGTTTCGACAATCAAAAAACCCTCACCTTCGATCAAGTCCGTCAATTGTGCCAAGGTGAAAAAATGCATGCTCGGTACGATGCCAAGGCGCGTCAATAGGCGCATAAGCATACCGAGAATGGTTCTCCCTTCTCCCATACAGGCGGTTGACGACAGGAACACGCCATCTTGGGCCAGCAGCGTATTTATTTGCCGAAAAGCGTTTGGCAGGTCGTCGATATAGTGCAGCACATTGAACGCCAACACGGCAGAGAAGCTCCCGTCGCGGCCCTGCAGGGCACCAAGGTCGCCTTGGGCAAAAACCACATTGCCGGCGCCAAGCTTGGCAAGCTTGCCAAGCTTGGCATTCGCCGCTTCAATCATTCCTGCAGAAGGATCAAGCGCATGAACGGATGCGACATTCTGCGCAATCGCCAAGGTCAATTCACCCGGGCCGCAGCCAAGGTCAAGCACCACACTTTCCATGGAAAGACACGCTAAAGCGGCGTCGACCGACTTGCGCGCGACAAGGCCGAGTTCCTTGGGCGAACCACGAGAGAGCTTCGAAACCCTGTCCCAGAAGTCCGATGTGTTTTTGTTCATTCGAAAATGCATCCTTTGCGTCGGAACGGCGACGCAAAGCATGGCTTTGCGCGTCCAGTTGACAGCCATATCAGGTGCCCGCACCAGCGCGCCAGATAAAGACATAGGTTTCAGTGCCATCATCGTTGGGTATGACCGGGCCACGCCGCATGCCGGCCTTGAGAAGTACCCGATGAGATGCGACATTCTCGGGCGCAGTGCTTGCGATGACTAGTGGGAGACCGAAGTCGGACGATGCAGCGGCAAGCATGGCAGCCGCGGCCTCGCTGGCAAAACCCTTCCCCCAGTGCTCACGGCATAAGGCGTACTTGATCTCTGCCTCGGCTTGGCCACCCGGATGAACCAGACCACAAAATCCGATGACCGAACCAGAGTCGCGGCTCACAAGGGCGAACATGCCATAGCCGCGTGCAACATAGTTGCGCTGGGTGATTTCGATCCAGCGCTCGCACTGGGCAAGATCAAGTGGCTTGCCGTCGCCGACCCAGCGCATTGCCGCAGGATCGCCATAGACCTTGTGCATGATGGCGGCATCCGCCACATCCACCCTCCGAGCCACCATGCGCGAGGTTTCGAAGATTACTGCAGACGGGAAAGGCGGCGTCATCATGCGCTCTCGCGTTGTAAGCAAGCTGCCGCAGGCACGGAGGGAGCCCCAAGCATACCTTCGGGCGCCCGGTTGACTGCAATGTTTGGTACGACTGCAACGGCAGCAAGGGTTGGTATTGAGCAGACCTGCTTAATGCGATGCTGACCGCTCCGTGCAAGGCTTGGGCTTAACGAGCGCCGCCCCTTCCTTGGCGAGCGACACCGGGCGAACCGTAGCGCACGCTGTCAATGCCGGCGACCGAAACAGCCCCGCTGATGCTTGAAACCGACGTGCCGACAAACCATGCCAAAGCCGGCTTACACCCAAGTGTGTGCTGGTAGACCGGAATCGGCATGATACTTGGCCCGCGCCGCGGATGATGGCAGCGAACGCCTCGCGGGCCAAGCACCATGGCGGTGAAGACCCCGTTCGGGCCACGGTTCACGCGTCGCTGCAAGGGTGACGGCGAAGGACCTCGGCATACGACTCGGAGACAAGCTGCTCCAGCACCTTGAGATCAACCTCCGCCAAGCGCCTGATAGACAAGCAGGCCTTGCCCATCTTGTGTTTGCCAAGCCGCGACAGAAGCACTTGCTGAGACGGACCTTCTGCCACAAGGTAGATGCTGATGTCCCCCTTGCGAGCAGCAAAGCCTGCCGCGCACGACTCGCCGGTACGACCACTGGCGTTGCTATAGGAGTACTTGCCGAAGCCGACGATGCTTGGGCCCCACATCACAGGCGCTTGATTCGTGGCCTGGCACATGAGCTTGAGCAGCGACTCGACTTCGGCGCGACGCTCGGAGTCTACGATTGCGGCAATGTACTGTTCGACCGATACCTGTGTTGGCTTTGTCTTCGCTTCCGACATGAACACCTCGCGCGCGTGAGTGGCGACGCCTAAGGATTGAGCTGAGCAGCACCCGCCAGGTTGGCACTTGGCCCGCGAGGCAGATGATGAACGACAACGCTTCACCGGCCAAGGCCAACCAGGTGGATGTCCGCTCGATCGAAGGCTCAGGCCTCACCGCAGCCATGCAAACGCTTCTTTGAGCTTTTCTGCTGGCTGTTCTTCGACAATCTGGTCATGGGCAACGATTACCCTCTTTACCGGCAATGCAAGCAGAGGAAGTACGGACATGGCCAAGGCCCGCTTGTCCTTGACCGCCAGTTTCATCGTCCTCGACATGCCGAGCCTTCCGTAAACGCCTAGCAGCTTTGACACCAGCGCGGCAATGACCCGATTCGATTCGGCAAAACAAAAAAGCAGATCGGCAAGGATCAGCGTTCCAGTGTCGACATGAAACCAGACCGTCTCATTCAGTATGGGTAGGCCTTCGATGAAAAAGCCTTGGATCTCGCAGGTCCAAGGCGGATCACGGGGAATGCGCTGGAATCGGCCAAGGTCCGGGGGCTTCAACTCGAGGCCGGCTGCAATAAAGCCCTGGGCTTCCGGGTGCGCGTTGAGAAACGCCGGGAAGAAAAGGTGGTGGCTCTTGTTCGGAGCGACCACATAGCGGACGGTACCAAGGCTTCTGAGCCCATCGACCAACTCAGGCGTAGGCGAGATCGGGGAGTGAACCCATAGTGACCCATCCCGCAGCCGAATCACGGTCATCCTTGTCGTGATGGAGATCGGGCCGAATCTGAGGGGCTGCTGTGCATACCAGATCGAGTTGGGGACTACGCAGGTGAGCGACATGCTGTTTGAGTAGCCTAACGTGAAAGCGAGGGGCGAACGAAGCGCAGCCGAAGGAAACCTGCTGCCGGAGTGCCGAAGGCATGGAGCGAACCCAAAGCGCAGCTTTGGGCGGTGAGATTGACTGAAAGGTTAGGCATTTTTCTTGTGGATCATGTCTACAAAACTGATGACTAACAGGCTGGTGAGAAACTCTTGGCGCTGGCTGCAAAGTGGGAAAAGCGAGCAAAATTTGGCAGAGCCGCTCAAAAATCAGGCGGATTTGCTTATTTTTTGAGCAAAATCGCTGGATTTTATAAACTTT
>NZ_JAYRLZ010000218.1:0-7402 GCF_041904975.1 Chitinimonas sp.
AAGACGCAGCCAGGCTGATCCAGGTCTTTACTGCGCTGAGTGTGGCTGAGTGTCAGGGTTCGCTCCCAGAACGGCCCTTGCGAGACTAATCCGGCGGTCCATTCCATGGCTGCCGCATCGAGGCGATACACGCTGCCGTCGGCGAGGATGGCATACAGCTCACCGCTATTTCCCGGAACGATGGTGCTCAGATGCTTGGATCGCTGCAGTGGGCCTTCGATCAGATAGGAGGCGTTTGTATTGGCATCGCAACGGTACACATTGTCGTCTTCAGTAATGGCGTAGCTATCGCCAAAGCAGATCGGTGTTGGCACTTCACGCCAGGCATTGGCACCTGGATCGAGTCGGAATGCGCCGCTTGATAAGGAACCAAGGGTTGGATCAAAGGCATAGATGCTGCCATCGGCCTGAGCGCCTCGCAGGTACAGATTTTGCGCTGCCCGGTTTGGTAGTCCCGTCTTGATCAGTTCCCAGGTCTGGCCGCCATCGGTGCTGCGATAGGGGCCGCCACCGTAACCCTCGATGTAGCGACCGAGATAAATCGTACCATTGCTGCTGACGAACATTTTCATCAGCGAAGAGCCCAAAAATCCCGTGTTTTCAGCGGGCGTGCTCGCGCTGCGCCAACTGCTGGCTCCGGGAGTAAGGCGGAAAACCGAACCGGAGGACCGAGCATAGAGATTGCCTGAGCCGTCTGCCTGCAGGTCAGAGATACTTTGGTTTTCCATGCCGGCGTTAATTGCATCCCAGCGCTCACCCGCCGGGTTGAGCCTGAGTACGCCGTCATCGGTTCCGATATAGACCTGATTATCAGACAGCGCGGCCAGCAAACGGACTCGCCGAGTGCCCAGTCCGGCAACTACGGGTTCCCAGCCTTGACTCGCAGTACTGAAACGGAATACGCCGTTGTCGGTTTGCAGGTAGACAGAGCCAGCCTTGTTCTTGATCAGTGTTATTACCTGCCCACGACCTAAACCATCATTGATAGCGATCCAGCTGGTGCCGCCGTTATCACTTGCGAACACCTTGCCATTCGATAGTCCTGCAAACAACCGGCCTGTTTTATCGACAAGCAGGGCGTTGACCATGCCTTCGCCCAAGCCGGTGTTGATGGAAATCCAGGTGTTGTTGCCGTTGTCGCTGGCAGAGCGCGGTTGCTCAGCCGCGGTGAGCAAGGAGGCTGGCACGCCGCTTGTTTCAGCGCCGACGGCAGCGAATGCTGCCTGCTCGGGTACCAGCCAAAGCAGCGCAGCCAGTGCCGGGTATAGTTTATTTCGCATCATTCCTCGTCATGTAAGCAGGTAGATCGCGCATCGATCGGCGGGGCGCGATTTTAAATGGAAGCTGGCGTTTGGCCTGCCGGTAAAGACGCCATGCTGATTGGTTTGGGGCGTATTGCACGATGGCGGTGGCTATCCCGCTTCCTACCGATGGCATTGTCCAAGTGATTGGCCGGGGAGGCTGTGAACCACTTCACTGGCGCGCTAAATGTACGGCACCCGGCGACGATGGCACGGCTGCTGCAACCTGAGAGTTCGATCCTTACTGGGCGGCCTCAGCGGAACTTGCGCAGCAGGGCAATCAGCTCGGCGGTTTCCGCTTCGCCTTGGCCGCTTTGCAAGGCGCGCGCCACGCAGCCTTGCAGATGTTCGTCCAGCAGCTGTTCGGCGACCGCCGCCAAGGCGGCGCGTGCCGCCTGGATCTGGGTGATGATGTCGACGCAGTAGCGATCGGCCTCGACCATCTCGCGCACTGCCCTGACCTGGCCTTCCAGTCGCGCCAATCGCTTTTGCAAGGCGGCTTTGCCGGGCCGGTGAACTTGCTTGTGGCAGGGCTCAGGCGATGACGTCATAGCCGGCATCCTCGATGGCAGCGCGAATCTGCGTGCTGTCCAGCAGTGCCGGGTCGTAGCTGACCTGCGCGCGCTTGTCCGCGAGCGCCACTACGACCTGACTGACGCCGGGCAGGGCCTTGACGGTACGCTCGACGGCGGCGACACAGCCGCCGCAATGCATGCCTTCGATGTGAAATGACTGTTCCATGATGTACTCCTTCGGTTGGTAGGCGATAAGTGCTGCGGCGTCAGGCTTTGCGCGGCCGCCAGCGTTTCAGCAACAAGGCATTGCCGAGCACGGTGACTGAGCTCATGGCCATGGCGCCACCGGCAATGGCCGGGTGCAGAAAACCCAGAGCAGCAGCAGGAATGCCGATGGCGTTAAAGGCAAAGGCAAAAAACAGGTTTTGCCGGATGGTGCGCAGGGTGGCTCGGGCAATGTCCAGGGCGTCGACCAAGGCCAATACATCGGGCCGCGTCACCGTGATATCGGCGGCAGCGATGGCTGCGTCCGAGCCATTGCCGATGGCCAGGCTGACATCGGCCGCTGCCAGGGCTGGCGCGTCATTGATGCCATCACCCGCCATGCCGACCCGATGGCCGTTTGCTTGCAGGGCGCGGATATGCGCCAGCTTGTCGGCTGGCAGGCATTGTGCCTGCCAATGTGCAATGCCCAGCTGCCGGGCAATGGCTTCGGCCGGGCCAGGGCGGTCGCCGCTGAGCAGTTGCGGCTGGATGCCCATGGCCTGCAGGCGCTGTATCGCTTGTCCGGCATTGTCGCGCAGCGGGTCGCTCAGTGCGGCGTAGCCGAGATACTGCTGATCGAGGGCTGCGATTACCAGGGTGTCGCCACCGGTATCGAGCCGAGCGGTCAGTGCTTCCGGCAAGGCAACGCCCAGGCTGATTAGCCAGGCAGGCGCGCCGAGCCGTAGGGTATGGCTTTTGCCGTTTATCTCGATGATCGCCTCACTACCAAGGCCGGCCAGCTGGCGCATAGTGCTGATATTGCCGGTGCCGATGGGCAGGGCTTTCGCCAGCGCTTGCGATAGCGGGTGGCGCGAAGCGGCTGCCAGCGCTTGTACTTGTGCAGCGGCGACACCGAAATCGGCCGTGATCACGGCCGCTTGTCCCTGGGTCAGGGTGCCGGTTTTGTCCAGAGCCAGGATATCGAGCCGGGCGGCCGCTTCCAGCGCTGCCGCATTGCGGATCAGAATGCCGTGGCGGGCAGCGGTGCCGGTGCCCACCATCACCGCGGTGGGCGTGGCCAGCCCAAGCGCACACGGGCAGGCGATCACCAGTACGGCAACGGCATTGACCAGGGCGGTCTCCACGCCTGCGCCATGAAGCCACCAACCGGCGAGGGTGGCTGCGCTGATTGCGAGCACCACCGGCACGAACACGGCGGCAATACGGTCGGCCAGCGCCTGGATGGGCGCCTTGCTGGCCTGGGCTGCGCGCACCAGTGCGATGATCTGGGCCAGTTGACTATCCGCTGCCACCTTGCTGACTTCTAGACGCAACTGGCCGGTCTGGTTCAGGCTGCCGGCAAATACAGTGCTGCCGGCCTGTTTGGCAACCGGCATCGCCTCGCCGGTCAATAAGGCCTCATCGGCACTGCTATTGCCCGCGATAACCAGCGCGTCGGCAGGAATCGCCTCACCAGGCGCCACCCGCACGATGTCGCCTACCTTCAAAAGACGGACATCGCGCCATACCGGCGTTGCGCCATCCTCTACCAATGCCTGCTTCGGTTGCAGGCGGGCCAGCGCCAGCAGGGCGGCGCGCGTCTGCAACCGCGCCCTCGCCTCCAGCCGCTTGCCCAGCAGGACCAGCGCGATCACCACCACGCTAGCTTCGAAGTAGACATGCCCAGGTAGCCAGCCCAGGGCCACCGCCGTGCTGTAACCGAAGGCTGCACTGGTGCCCATGGCAACCAGCACATCCATATTGGCTGCGCCGCTACGCAGTGCATGCCAGCTACCTGAATAAAAGCGCCAAGCGCTCAGGCACTGCACCGGCGTGGCCAGGGCCAGGGCCAGCAAGGGCGGAAGCATCAGCTGGTGCCAGCCCAGCGCCATGGCTGCCATATCGAACACAAAGGGCAGCATCAGCAACAGGGCAAGCAAGAGCGGCCAGATGGGTTCGGGAACCATTTCGGGCGATGGCGAGTCTGCTGTCACTTCGCTGGCGTGAAAGCCGGCCTGTTCGATGATGCTTAGCGCAGTCGGCGCATCGAGACCGGTAACCACGGCGGTTTCGCTGGCAAAGCTGACACTGGCCATGACGCCAGGGCGACGGTTCAGCAGCTTTTCGATGCGTGCCGCACAGGCGGCGCAGCTCATTCCCTGTATCTGTAATTGCAGCGACGGGGGCGTTGAATGAGTCATTTAAATACCCTGGTGGGGTATGCCGGATCGCTGAGTATACGCCCGTACCCGTCGCAATGCTGTTGGATTTTGTTGCAAAAAAGCATCGGAAAACAAGCCGGACGATGACGGCGACATGACGCATCGCTAGAATGTGGGCCCCGCGAGGGGGATGAGAGACAAAATTACAACCGAATTTGAGGAACGATCATGAAATTGTCTTTGAGCATTCTGGCCCTGGCCGCCGCTGTTGCCCTGCCTGCTTTCGCCGCTGAAACCTATGTTGGTGCCGACATCGGCCGCAGCAAGCTGGAAGAAAACGTGGGTGGCGTGTCGATCAGCAAGAACGAAACCGCTTGGGCGATCTTTGGTGGCTATCAGTTCCACCCGAACTTCGCTGCTGAACTGGCTTATCGCGATCTGGGCAAGATCAGCGAGCGCGAAGGCTCGGTGAGCGCCAATCTGCAAGCACACGCCGTTCAATTGTCGGTGATCGGTAGCTACCCGATCAACGAACAATTCAGCGTATACGGCCGCCTCGGCCTGGGCGCTATCCGCGCCAAGGCAGAAGTGCGTGCACCTGGCTTCTACATGGCTGAAAAGAGCGACACCAAGACCAAGGCTCTGGTGGGTATCGGCGCTCGTTACGCCATCAACAAGCAATTCGGTATCCGTACCGAATACGCTGAATTCGGCAAGATCGAAGGCCTGAAGCTGTCGACCTTCACTGTTGGCGCTGACTACAGCTTCTAAGCGATTGCTTGCCAGCATGATGCAAAAATGGGCACCCGCGGGTGCCCATTTTTTGTGCCTTGCGCTGTGCGGCAATCAGTCAGACTGAATGACTCGCCCGCGCGCTCCAGCGCTGTCCTAGCGCAACTCGGCCTTGGTTTCGCGCCCCATCAGTGCGGCAATGGCCTGCGCTGCCGGCAGGCCATCGAACAGCATGGCGCATACTGCGCGGGTAATCGGCATATCAACGCCAAGGCGCTGTGACTGGGCCAATACCGCGCGCGCAGTGTTGACGCCCTCGGCGACGTGGCCAAGATTGGCGACAATCTGCTCGAGCGGCAGGCCTTCGGCTAGCAGCAAACCAACCTTGCGATTGCGCGAAAGGTCGCCGGTACAGGTGAGGATCAGGTCACCAAGGCCCGACAAGCCAACCAAGGTTTCGGGCCGCGCGCCCAGTGCTACGCCAAACCGGGTGATCTCGGCTAGGCCGCGGGTAATCAGGGCGGCGCGGGCGTTGTGGCCCAGGCGCAGGCCGTCGCCTACGCCTGCGGCGATTGCCATGATGTTTTTTACCGCCCCGCCGATCTCTGCACCAATCACGTCGTCGCTGGAATAAATGCGCAGGCGCGATGAGTGCAGGGCGTCTGCGGTGCGATGCGCAAAAGCGAGATCGTCCGAGGCCAGTGTCAGCGCTGCCGGCAGACCGGCAGCAACTTCCTGGGCAAAGCTCGGGCCAGTGAGAATGCCGCGGGCAATATGGGGTGCAAGCTCGGCCGCAACCACCTCGTGCGCCGGTAGCAGGGTGTCGGCTTCCAGGCCCTTGCAAGCCCACAGGATGGGGGCGCTACGCCCGAGTGCCATCAGCGCCTTCAGGGTCGGGCGCAGGCCTGCAGTCGGTGTGACGATAAGGATCAGATCGGCAGTCTGTGTGGCGGCGTCCAGGTCGCTGGAAAGCTGCAAGCCATCGGGAAATGGCAGGTCCTTCAGATAGCGTGCATTGGCACGATCGGCCTGCATCGCGGCGACTTGCTCCGGATTGCGCGCCCAGAGCGTCACCTGATGCTGGCTGGCGAAGCTCATTGCCAGGGCGGTACCCCAGGAGCCGGCGCCCAAGACGGCAATCTTCATATGCCCCATACCTCTTCGATACGTAAAAAGCCGCTGGCGCCGTCGCGGTGCTTGACCTTGACCCAGCCGGTTTTCCCGACTTCCACCAGATCGAAGATGACCCCTTTGTCCGCCTGGAACAGCAACGGGGATTTGCCATCCGCATTGCTATGCAAGCCAGCGCTTGTAGCGGATACCACCACGGTGCGCTTGGTCAATAGGGCTTTTTTTTCTACCCAGGCAAGAGCGCCAGACTGGTCGCGCACACGCAGCCAGTCTTTGTTCTCCACCAGCACTTCAACCGGAAAGCCGCGGCTGGCTACGAACAGCCGCTTGCTTTTCGGATTGGGTGCGTCGTAAAACGCTGTGCCATGTTCCGCAGTCGAACGGAATTCGAGTGCGGACACGACACAGGCCGCCATGCCGAACAGGCAGGCAAAAAGCAGCTTACTGAACAGTGGCTGGCGCATCTTGGGTGGCCATTTGTTGAGCCTGACGCTGCATATACATCTGTTCGAAATTCAGTGGCGCCAACACGACGGGCGGGAAACCGGCGCGGGTAACCAGATCGGAAACCGCTTCGCGAACATAGGGGAACAGGATGTTCGGGCAGGCCATGCCGAGGATGGGCTCAAGGTCTTCATCCGGCACATTGCGGATCAGGAACAGACCGGCTTGGGCGACTTCCACCAGGAAATAGGTGCGCTCAGCATTCTTGGCAGTCACGGTGATGGTCAGCGTGCATTCGAAATAGCCATCGTTGATCGGCTGCGACTGCGTCTGGATCTGCATTTCGACTTCAGGCTGCGAGGCTTCCAGGAAGATCTTCGGTGCATTGGGCACTTCCAGCGACAGATCCTTCACATACAGCTTCTCGATGGAAAAAATAGGCTGGGCTTGTTGTTCGCTCATGGCGACTCCTAATGAATGCGATAGTTAACAAATACAAAGCGGGCGAATCATCGCAGATTCGCGGACATGTAGCCATCCACCGCCGGTTAAGACTGCAGCAGAGTGTCGAGCTTGCCTGCGTGGTCAAGGGCCGCCAGATCGTCGAATCCGCCCACGTGCAGTTCGTCGATGTAGATTTGCGGTACGGTGCGTCGGCCGGTGCGCGTCATCATCTCTTCGCGGCGCTCTGGTTCGAGATCAACGCGGATCTTGTTGATCTGCGATACGCCTTTCCGCAGCAAAAGTTGTTCGGCGCGAATGCAGAACGGGCAAATCGCGGTGCTGTACATGGTGACGACGGGCATTGCTTGGCTCCAGCGGTAGAAAAATGCGCAGATGCGCATGAACACTAATCTTATATATGCAATTGAAAGCTGCTGATTCAGCGGCACTAAGCGGGCGATGGTTTCCG
>NZ_JAYRLZ010000219.1:0-7325 GCF_041904975.1 Chitinimonas sp.
CAGCCAGCTGTTTCAAAATATCGGCCTTGGCAGCCAGCTTCACCGCATCGCTGTCCTTGCTGCCATATACCGCCAGTAACTGCTTGCGCGCCCCATTCATCATCTGGTGAAACGCCTTCTGCCGCGCCTCGCTTTGCTCGAAGCGGCCCTGCACGCTCGGTTTGTTTTCATGCTCCAGCCAGCGCAGCATGCCTTCTTGCTCTACCGCCGTGGCAAATGCTTCGTTGAAGCTGCTGTCGTTCTGCACGTAATAGAGCTGATGCGATAGCTCATGGAATATCAGCCGCACCATCGCCAGCTCGCCATAGCGCACCGTGGTGTTGAGCAGCGGATCGTTGAACCAGCCCAGGGTGGAATAGGCCGGAATGCCATACATGAATACATCTTCGCCCGCCGCGCGACGCTCGTCGGCATAGCGAATCGCTTCGGCCTCCTTGTAATAGCCACGGTAGGCCAGGCAGCCGGCAATCGGAAAGCAGCTCTCCAGCGGTCGCATCGACAGGGCCGGCGTGCTGACCACATTCCACAATACATACTCGCGACCCAGATCGGCATAGCGGGTATAGCTGCCATTATCGGGCAGATGCAATTCCGAGATGGCAAAGGCGCGGATCCGCTGCGCAAGGCGCAGGCGCTCGGCCACCACGGGCGGCGTGGTCGGATCGCCAAGCAGCTCGCCGATGGGGCGGGCACGATTGAGCACCTCGGCCTCGCCGTCGGCGGCCTGGCTGACATACTGGATGGTGCTACAGGCGCCCAATAGCGCGGCAAGGATCAGCGCGAACAGCAAGCGAAGTGATACAAATTTCAGCATGGCGTGAGCTTGAGGCCAAGCGTGCACGGGCGCAAGCGGGCCGCCCGCCCGGCACGGTCGCCACGGCATCCATGCCACACATCATGCAAGGGGGCGCCGCAGCAAATCTGGCCCGCTCAGGACTTGGCCGCCTTGGCACCAAGCAGCCACCAGGCCAGCGCACCGGCCAACAGGCCCCAGAATGCCGAGCCTATGCCCCACAAGGTGAGGCCGGAGGCGGTGACCAGGAAGGTGATCAGCGCTGCCTCGCGCTGGCTTTCCTCGCGCACCGCCAGGGCCAGACCGCTGGCCAGCGAACCGAACAAGGCGATGCCGGCCACGGCGAAGATCAGCTCCTTGGGAAAGGCCAGAAACAGGGCGCCAATCGAGCCACCCAACAGACCGAGCAGCAAATAAAAGGCTCCGGCTGCAACGCTGGCCAGATAGCGTCGCGCCGGATCTTCATGCGCCTCGCGGCTCATGCAGATGGCGGCGGTGATGGCAGCGAGATTCAGTGCAAAGCAGCCAAATGGCGCCAGCAACAGATTGATCAGCCCGGTCCAGCCAATGATCGGTGAGATCGGTGGCTGATAGCCGGACGAGCGCAATACCGCTACACCGGGAATATTCTGCGAGGCCATGGTGACGATAAACAGCGGCAAGCCCACGCCCAGCAATACCGGCCAATGAAATACCGGCATGGTCCACACCGGGCTGGCAATGGTCCAGCGCAACGCCTGCGGGTGCAACAGACCTTGCCAGGCCGCCAATACGCAGCCCAGCAGCAGCACCAGCACCACAGCCAAGCGTGGCTGCCATCGCTTCATCAGCAGATAGGCGACAAACATCGGCAAGGCCAGCCACAGCTGGTTCTGCATGGCGACAAACACATTCATGCCGAATTTGAGCAGCACGCCGGCCAGCATCGCCGCGCCGATGGACAGCGGAATATGCTTGATGGCGCGCTCGAACCAGCCGGTGACGCCAAACAAGGTGATCAAGGCTGCCGAGAACACAAAGGCGCCCACTGCCTCGGCCATGCTGTGGCCCAGCAGGCTGGTGGCCAGCAAGGCGGCGCCCGGCGTAGACCAGGCAGTCACCACCGGCACGCGATAGCGCAATGACAGGCCGATGCAGCTAAGCCCCATGGCAAAGCCCAGCACCATCAGCCACGACGCCAGTTGCGCCGCATCGGCGCCGGCGGCATTGGCCGCCTGGAACACAATGGCCGCCGAGCTGGTATAGCCGACCAGCACAGTGATAAAGCCGGCCACCAGCGAGGGAAGTGGAAGAAAAGCGCGCATGGCAGAAATGGTGTGGACGCGGAAGCAGCAACAATAGTGCGGATACGGCGCCCGCTGCCCGGTACAGCCAGCAGCCACAAGGCGGTACAGTCGGTCGGAGGGAAGACGGCGCCAGCCGCCTCTGGGCCGGCTTCAGCCTGACGTTGCCTTACCGCTGCCATCGCCATCGTCGGCGGCCAGCATCACCCGGTCGCGCCCGGCTTCCTTGGCCCGATACATGGCCTTGTCGGCCCGCGCCACCATGGATTCCGCCGTATCGCCGTCGCGATAGCTGCATACACCGAAGCTGGCGCTCAATGGGCCGGTCACGGTGAAGTCGTACTGCCCGATTGCCTGGCGCAGTTTTTCAGCCACGATCTGCGCCGCAGCCAGCGGGGTTTCACGGCAGATGACGATGAATTCCTCACCACCCCAGCGCCCGACCAGGTCGGTCTGCCGCACCCCATCCTTGAGCAGGCGACCGATGTCAGCCAATACCAGATCGCCAGTCTGGTGGCCGAGGCTGTCGTTGATCTGCTTGAAATGATCGACATCGAGCATGATCAGCGACAAATCACAGCGATAGCGCTGGCAACGGGCCACTTCTTCGGCCAAGGCGGCATCGAGCTTGGCGCGATTGCCAAGCCGGGTGAGCCGGTCGGTCATCGACAGCCGCTCCAGTTCCTGGTTTTTTTCCAGCAATTCGCGGGTACGCTCCACCACGGTCAGTTCCAGCAGGGAGTTGTGTCGCTCCAGCTCGCGGTTGACGCGCTTGAGTTCCTCGTTCTGCCGCGCCAGATCGCGCTCTTGCCGGAATGCCTTGCTGGCGGCCTGGATAGTGAGCATCAGATCGGCATTGTTGAACGGCTTTTCCAGAAAGCGGTAGAGATTGGCCTCGTTGATGGCGCGCTTCACCCCTTGCAGATCAGACTGGCCGGTGAGCAGGATCTTCACCGCATCGGGGTACTGGCTGTGCATCTGCACCAGCAGCTCGTCACCCTTCATGCCCGGCATGATGTAGTCGCAGATCACCACCGAGATGGCAACGCCCTCCTGGCTCAGCTCGGCTGCGACCGCCAGCGCTTCCTCGGCGCTTTCCGCCAGCTCCAGCGTCCTGCCACGGTGGCAGTGCTTGTCGAGCACGGTCCGCATTGCCCCGAGTATGGTCGGGTCATCATCCACACACAGTATCGCCTCATGCTCCATATCCGGTTTTCCTTGGCGAAGCGCTGAATCAACCCACTGGCGCGCGATCCGCGCGCTCCCCCGAACAGCGCGGGGTGGAGGGAGCCGGGTCGAACCGCAAACGTGTCCACCGCAAACCCGGCCCCTAATTGCCCGGAACCGGCACCGCCGGCCGGACACGCATGTCGCCCGGCCCATCCACAGCGACAGCTGTGCCTTCATCGGTATAGACCCGGTTCTGGGCCGGCTGCAGGGGCAATATCACGGTAAAGGTGCTGCCCAGCCCCGGCTCGCTGCGCACCACGATGCGGCCGAGATGCTTGCGGACGATCTTGCGGACGATATCGAGCCCGAGGCCACTGCCCTCGCCTTCCGGTTTGGTGGTGAAAAACGGCTCGAAAATGCGCGAGCGGATATCCGGCGCAATGCCGCAGCCGGTGTCCTCGATTTCCACCACCGCGTGATGGTGATGCTCGAACAGCCGCACCGTCAGCGTGCCCCGGTACTGCATGGCGTGCAGGGCATTGTGTATCAGGTTGGTCCACACCTGGCGCAACTCATCGGGAAACGCCAGCAGGGGCGGTACGCGGGAAAAGCGCTTGATCAGTTCCGAGCCTTGCTTGATGCGATTGCTGTACAGCGTCAGCACCGTTTCCAGGTTTTCAGCCAGATCAGTTTCCCTGGCCTGATTGGCCGCACTTTGCCGGGTATAGGACTTGAGCGCGAAAACAATGCGCGCCACCCCATCCACCGCCACATTGATATTGTTGGCATTGCTGACGATGCCGGCGAGGCTGGCTGCAGTGCTCAGCATGCGCTCGGCCTGCTCGCTGCGCAGCAGTGGCGCGACCATGTCCAATTCGTCCACCGCCAGCCGGCACTGCACCAGGGCCGAGGCGACGCGGCGCGCATCGTCAATGCCCATGCTGTGCAAGCGGAGAAGCATCGCCCTGACCAAGGCCCGCTCTTCACTGCTGCTCAACACCCCGGTCAAGCGGTGTTGCAAGGACAGCAGGGTCAAAAACGCCTGCGCCTCGCGCTCGTCCAGCGTGCGTAGCAGCGGCGGCAATTCGCCCAAGGCGAGCCCGAGCGACTCGACAATGCTCTGCCCGCCAGACTTGATCGCGGCAATCGGCGTGTTGATCTCATGGGCAACATTGGCCACCAGCTGGCCCAGCGTCGCCATTTTCTCCTGCTGCACCAGCTGGGTCTGGGTCTGGGTGAGCTGATGCAGGGCGGCGACAGTCTGTGCCTTGGCAAGCTCGGCCGCCCGATAGGCATCGCCATTGGCCAGGGCAATCGCCCCATAGGCACACAGGGTGCGGAAGATCATGCGCTCGCGCTCGCCATAGGCATGCTCGCGGGTCGACTGGATCGACATCACCCCCAGCACCCGCTCCTGTACCTGCAGCGGCGCAAACAGGCGGGTGCGGATCGCCATATCGCCCGGCGCCTGCTCGATCAGTATCTCGCTGCGCGTCGCCACCGCCTCGGCCACGGCAGCCGCGTCGGGATCTGAAGGGCCGGCATCGGCCAACGCGCCGCCATATACCTTGAGCATGGCCTGATCCGTGTCGCCATGGCGATAAATGGAAAACACCGGCGCATCGAGCAGCTCGCCAACATGGCGATGCAGTGTCTCGAATACCAGCATGACATCCAGCGTGGCGGTGATTTCGCGGCCAATATCGCCAAGAATGCGCAGCGTTTCGGCCGATAGCAGCAATTCCTTGACCGCCTTGCTCAACCCCTCGTTCACCTTCTGCAATTCGCCAGTACGCTCGGCCACCGCCATTTCCATGGCGCGATAGGCATCGGCATTGGCCAGGGCAATGGCGCCATAGGCGCACAGGGTACGGAAGATCATCTGTTCGCGCTGACCATAGGCGTGCGCACGCGCGGCCTGGATGGTCAGCACACCCAGCAGACGCTCACCGACAATCAGCGGCGCGTACAGGGCCGACTTCATTTTGCGCAGGCCGGCAGGATGGGTGGCATCGCTATCGGACAACGCCAGCAAGCGTTCGCTGCGCTCCCGCGCCACCTCGGCCACCTGCTCAGGGGCATCCAGCGCCAGCTGCCGAGACGGCAAGGCCACGCCATCATGAAATGCCAGGGTGCAGCTCAGCGTCTTGCCGGAATCATCAAGCCGGTACAGTGCAAAGCCTTGCGAGTCGAGCAGCCGCGTGGTGTGCTGGTGCAGTACTTCCACGATCACCTGGGCTTCCAGCGCCGCCGTGATATCGCGGCCGACATCACCCAGCTGGCGCAGGGTGTCGGCCGATGCGGCCTGCTCGGCAATCGCCTGGTTCAGCTCATAGTTGCTCAGCAACAGCTGCGAGGTCTGCTCGGCAATCTCCTCCTCGGTCAAGCGGCGCATCTCTGCGCTGGCGAGGGCGATTGCCGCGAATACCGACAGGGCATCGAACACTGCCAGAGCGTCCGGACCGTAGGCGTGCGGGCGCGGCGACTGCACCGTGATGGCACCCAGTACCCGGTTGCGCACCAAGAGCGGCGCATACAGCAGGCTGAGGGTTTCGCGGGTGCCCGGTATCTGCGGCACTTCACCGGGCTGCTTGTTGGCAACAATGGTGCGGCGCTGGCGAAAACAGCGGTCTATCGCCGAGTCGGCAAGGACTGGCGAGCTGAAGCCGGGCATCGGCCTGCCATCCTCGATGCCATAGACCAGCGTGCGGCGGCTGCCTGTTTCGTCAAAGCTGAACACCATAAAGGAATACGCATCGAGCAAACCTTGTGCATGCAGATACAGCGACTCGAAAACCGCATGGCTATCGGCGCTGGAGGCTATCTCCTGGCCTATCGCCAGCAGGCCTTCAAAGTTCGCGCTGGCAGCGTGTTGCTGCTTGGCATGGGTAGCTTTGAGCTGGTCAATTTCGCTCAGCCTTGCCCTTTGCTGCATCGCTTGCGCCTGCGCGAAATCAGCTTCCAGCGCGATCACGATTTGCTGCGAGTCGGCGGCAGGGGCCGACGCGCCGCCCTCCGATTGCGCCAGAGCGGTATTGGCGGCCGCAATACATTGCGGATTGTGCAACGGCGCGGCAATGGCCAGTGCCCGACGCGCCCAGCGCTGAGCAGCGGCTGCAGCACCGATCAGCAGCAGCATCTCGCTGCCCGCCAAGGCAAAGCGGCAGGCGGAAAGCCGGTCGCCAACCGCTTCGGCCAGATCGACGGCCTGCATACAGGCCGCAGCAGCCTCGCCATGGCGCGCCAAGCGGTGCAGGGCTGCCGCGCATAGCGCCCGCTGCCAGCATGCCAGTGCGGCCGGGGTGCTGTCTGCCGGCGGCTCGGGCGGCACGGGCGCATCTTCACCTTGCTGTAGCTGCACATAGCGCAGTTGTGCGGCAGCAATCGCCTGGCGCAGCGTATCGCCCCCCTTGTGATAGGCATCGATCGCTGCCTCCAGGCTGGCCTGGGCCGGCTCGCCGCGCAAACCCAGCAGGCGAGCCTGCAGCAAGCAGGCATCACCGCAAAGCAGCGCATCGTCCAGATTGGCTAGAACCGGCTGTAATGCTGCGATAGCCCGCGCACTGGCTTCATAGCGACCATGCAGGCAATGCAGCTCCGCCTCGAGAAGTTGCAAGCGAGCAAGCTGGCCGGCCGGCGCTGCCAGCTGCGACGCGTCTGCATGCAGGCGTGCAGCCAGCTGCGCCGCCCGTTGCGGATCACGCTGGCGCAGCTGCCAAGCCAGTGCCAGGCCAGCTTGGAATTCGCCAGCCGGATCAGCCGCGGCCAGTGCTGCCTCGAGCGCTGGCAATGCATCATCGTCCGCAAACAGTTCCATGCGATCCTTCAAGTCACGCTGAACGCATCGGCTCATGCGCAATCTGCGCGATAGCGCCACTGTCGATAGGCAGCACCAGTGGGTGCTGCATGCTCAAGCAGTCTAGCAGGCGATTGCCGCTGCGCCGGCCAGACCGGCCTTTGGCACCATCGCCGCCTGCCTGATTGGCTCTCGGCACGCCGGCAAAATGCCCGTATGGTCAGCCTCCCTCACCACCCAGCCCCGGATGCGACCATGCACGACCTCAGCCACTGGCAAGCCC
>NZ_JAYRLZ010000220.1:0-7274 GCF_041904975.1 Chitinimonas sp.
CAGGCGGCTTTCCAGCCAGGCGGCCACGGCGGCGCGCTCGGCCGGGGCGGTGAGCCGGGCGGTCTGGGCCAGATCGGCCAGGGCGGTGAGCGCGGCCTGCAACTGCTCGATGGCGGCGGCATCGTCGGTATCGGGCTCGAAAAAGGTCGCAATCCAGCTTTCCAGCTCGCTGCGCCATTGCAGCAGCGGCCGCGCCTTGGTGAGACTGGCGGCCAGCCGACTCAGGCTATGCACCAGGCGGCGCAGGCCGACCACCCGTTCGGCAAATGAGAGATGCAGATCGGCCAGCGGCACCCGTTCGGCAAACAGCGGCAGCTCAGTCGTCGCGCCAGCTGGCGGCATCACCACGCCGAGCAGCAGGCGCTCGAGGCCCGCCTGCCAGGCAAAGTCATCGCCATCCAGGCCGCGGCGGATGCCGGCGCGGGCAACCCAGTCGCGCAGCAGCGGGACATCGTCGGCGCCAAATCCAAAGCGCCGCGCCAGCGCCGGCACATCGAGCAGATTGGCGACGGTTTCGGCGCCCCAGTCCTGCTCCGGCCAGCGCAGCAGGCTGATAAAGGCGGCCAGCAGCGGTGATTCGCCGAGGGCGCCGCGATCGGCAATGGCATAGGGAATAAACGGCTCGGCCTCATGTGTACCGCCTTGCAGCGGCCCGATCTGCCAGTCGCCCGTTGCGGTGGCGACCGGAAAGTTGTCTTGCATGGCGCCGCTGCCGCGTTGGCCGAATGCGGCATCGATATGCGGCGCCCAGGCTTCCACATCGGGGCAAAGCACCACCACGTCCGATGGCTGCAGGCTGGCATCGGCGGCAAAGCGCGCCAGCAGCGCATCCTTGAGCGCTTCGGCCTGGCGTGACATGCCATGGCAGGCATGGACCTGCAGGCTGGCATCCTCGGGCGCCAGCACCCGTTTTCCGATCGGCCGCTGCAGCGACAGGATGTCGTGTTGCAAGCAAGCCAGCAGATGGTCGCGCTCGGGCTGCTCGCTCTCGTCAAACAGCAGATGCGCCTCGGGTAGGCGCTCGATCAGCGCATCGAAAAAGGCCCGCCCTTGCTGGCCCCAGGCTGCCAGCAGCCGCTCGCCGGCACCGGGCGCCGCATCCTGGCGCACCGCGCTGCGACTGAGATCGCCCCAGCTTTCGCGGCAGGGGTTGAGGATGAACAGGCAGACATCGATACGCTCACCCAGCGCCGCCAAGACTTCCACCACCGCAGGCGGCAGGCTGGATACGCCGAACACGGTGATCCGCTCGGGCAGATCGAGCGGTGCCGCATCGCGCAGCCGGGCAATCAGCCGCTTGAGCAGATCGGCGCGGTGCGGGCTGTCCTTTTCGCTGGCCAGCCGCTGCCATAGCTGCGCCTGCCAGTCCTCGTCCGGCCCGAGGCCAACACGTACGCCATGCTCCCAGCGATCCAGCCAGTCCGGCCGGTACACCAGATAGTGGTCCAGCACATCGGCCAGCCGGCCGGCCAGCCGCCAGCGCTTGCGCGGGTCACCGTCGCTCAGATAACCCTGCAAGGCTTCGGGCGCCTCGCTCATCAGCAGGGCATCGAGCCGCCAGGTCAGCGCATCCGGGCTGAAGCCGCCCTGGCGCTGCTGCGGGCCCAGCACCCGTTCGATCAATTGCCACAAAAAGGACGCCGGCAGCGGAAACTGCACATTGGCGCACACGCCGAAACGCCGCGCCAGATCCAGCGTCAGCCAGCGGCCCAGGCCCTTGGCTTGCACGATCACCGTTTCGGCCGCCAGCGGGTCATCTTGTGGCTGGCCAAGCACTGCCGCCAGCAGCTCGGCGAGGGTTTCGAGGCGGTTGGATTGGTAGAGGTGCAGCACTGATAGGCAAACCCGGCTTATTGTTATGGCGAAGCGGCTCCGTGCCGATGTTTGCCGCAGGCCCAGTACTGAGGCGGGGCGCTGCAAGATGGCAATAGGCACTAGCCGGGCGCCATCCTGCGGCAAGTCTGGCGCAGCGGCAACTTTTCGCCGTGCTGTTGCTGTGTTTTCAGTGCACAAGGCGCGATGGTGCCGGAGGCGCGGCTAAGGGGTGGAGTAGTGGCTGCACAGAGCCCGCCCGCGATAGATAGGTTTGTTGAAGCGGCTCAGGATGGCGCGCTGGGCAACGCGATCGGCATGGTGGATGGCGAGTTGCTGGGCCATCCACCGTGCACGCCCGATCTGAAGCCGATGAGGCTCAGTTTTGCGGGGTGCCGCAGCGCTGAGGTGCGCTTACCGGGCGAGTCGGTGCGCAGCAGGCATCCTTGCGTTGTCCGCCGTAGTAGGGAATCTCGCCGACAGTGTGGAATGCCTCCCAGACAATGCCTTGCGGGTCGGTAATCCATTGCTTGTCCGACTGCGCGTAGCAGCAGGCAGCGCCGGGTTCAGCCCGGGCGAGCAGGCCGGACTGGAGCGCGCGTTGCTCGATTTCGACCAGTTCTTCGGCACTGTCGACCTGAATCCCCAGATGGTTGAGGCCGGTTTGTGCCGTTCGGGTCGAAATGGCGAAATTGACGCGCGGGTCGTCCAGCATCCATTTCGCGTAGTCACTCTTTTGCACGGTGGGCTCGCTGGCGAACAGGCCGTTGTAAAAGCGGATGCTCGCTTCCAGATCCGCGACCGATACATGTACATGCAGGCGTTTCATGTTGCTTCCTTTCCTGGTGGGCTACAGCGAATACCACAGTCATCCGTGCTGGCATCGCACGGCGCTGCGGCGCAGCAGTTTTCGGTCAGAAAGGCGATCAGGCTGCTGATCGCGGCAAAGTCGACCGAATAGAACACGAAGCGGCTTTCCTGCCGCGAATTCACCAGGCCGGCATGGCTGAGTTCCTTCAAATGAAAGGACAAGGTGGCCGGTGCGATGCCCAGTTGCTCGGCGATCTTGCCGGCGGGCAAGCCGTCTTGGCCTTGGGTGACCAGCAAACGGAAGATGGCCAGTCGGGATTCCTGGGCGAGTGCAGCGAGCAGGGTGGTGGCGGTTTTGTTTTCCATAATTCGATGATTGTCGAATTATGGATATTCGTCAAATCATTTTGATAAAAGTTGAAATGTCAGAAGGTTTTGCCTGCTTGACAGCCAGACACGAATGCCCGATATTTGGTTGTTAATGACAACGATATTCACATGAAACCTACACCGCCTACCGCCGAACTGCTACGCGACATGGTGCGCCTCTATGTGCAGTCGCAGCGCAGCAGCGCCGCCTGCCACGATGGTCGCTCGACCGTGCAGTGCCACATCCTCTCCGAGTTACTGCGTTCCGAGCCGCTGACTCAGCAGGACTTGGTGGAACGCCTGGGGCTCGATAAAGGTTGGATCAGCCGTGCTGTTGAGGCGCTGGTGGCCGATGGCGCCATCGATAAGCGCCAGCATCAGGACGATCGCCGCAGTGCCTGGCTGCTGCTGAGCGAAGCCGGTCGCGCACGGGCAAGCGCCTTGAACTTGCGGCTGAATCAACATGCGGGTTCGCTGTTGTCGGCCCTCGATGATCAGCAGCAGGCCGACCTGCACGCATCGCTGCTGGTGCTATTGCAGGCCTTGCAGCCTGCTGCGGCAAACCCGTGCCACAACAAAGGGGAAAGAACACCATGAGCAGCATATTGCTACGTGCCATGCATGCCGGCGATTGGCCCGAGGTGCGCCGCATCTATCTGGAAGGCATTGCCACCGGCAATGCCACCTTTCAGACCGAGGCGCCCAGCTGGGAATCGTGGGACACCAACCACCTGCAGGCTTGCCGGCTGGTGGCCGAGCGCGATGGCCAGATGCTGGGTTGGGCCGTGCTGGCGGCAATCTCAAGCCGGCCGGTGTATCGCGGCGTGGCCGAAGTCAGTGTCTATGTCGGTGACGCCGCCCGTGGCCTGGGGGTGGGCAGCATGCTGCTGGCGCAGCTGGTGGCCGATGCAGAGCAGGCGGGGCTGTGGACCTTGCAGGCCGGCATCTTTGTCGAAAATGCCGCCAGTCGTGCCTTGCATCGTCGTTGCGGCTTTCGCGAGGTAGGCGTGCGCGAGCGGATGGGGCGCCTTGCCGGCAGATGGCGCGATGTGGTGTTGGTGGAGCGGCGTAGCGCTGTCAATGGCCGCGACTGACCGTCGGCGCGCGCCGGCACAGCCCGGTAAGTGCAAGGCAGTGGAAACGGCCCAACTTCAAGTAGAATCCCCCGCTTCCTACCGATTTTTGCCGAGCTTTTACGATGCTGACGTTCCAGAACATCATCCTGACCTTGCAGAAATACTGGGGCGACTATGGTTGCGTGCTGCTCCAGCCTTACGACACCGAAGTCGGCGCTGGCACCAGCCACACCGCCACCTTCCTGCGCGCCATCGGGCCGGAGCCCTGGAATGCCGCCTATGTGCAACCGAGCCGCCGCCCCAAGGATGGCCGCTATGGCGAGAATCCGAACCGTCTGTTCCAGCATCACCAGTTCCAGGTGGTGCTCAAGCCCAGCCCGGACAATATCCAGGACCTGTACCTGGGCTCCTTGAAGGCGCTGGGGCTGGACCCGACCATCCATGACATCCGCTTTGTGGAAGACGACTGGGAAAACCCGACGCTGGGCGCCTGGGGCCTGGGCTGGGAAGTGTGGCTCAACGGCATGGAAGTGACGCAGTTCACCTATTTCCAGCAGGTGGGCGGCCTCGACTGCAAGCCGGTGCTGGGTGAGATCACCTATGGTCTGGAACGCCTGGCCATGTATCTGCAGAACTGCGAGAACGTCTACGACCTGGTGTGGACCCATCTGCCCGATGGCACGCCGGTCAGCTATGGCAATGTGTTCTATCAGAACGAAGTCGAGCAGTCGAAATACGCCTTCGAGCATTCCAATGTGGAATTGCTGTTCAAGCAGTTCAACGACCATGAATCCGAGGCGAAGCGCCTGCTGGAAGCGGGCCTTGCCTTGCCCGGCTACGAGACCATCCTCAAGGCTGGCCACACCTTCAATCTGCTGGATGCGCGCGGCGCCATTTCGGTAACCGAACGCGCCGCCTATATTGGACGCATCCGCAATCTGTCGCGCGGCGTGGCGCAGGCTTATTTCGATGCACGCGAGGCGCTCGGTTTCCCGATGTGTCGCTAAGGCAATTTGGCCGGCTGGCTTGCCATGCAAGCCAGCCAGTTGGCGACCGGCGTGCAGGCAGGTGGTGGTATTCCTTTATTTACCGGGACTTACCGATGAAAGCTGCTGCCCTGATCATGATGACGCTCGCCCTGACGCTTGCGGCCTGCGGGCGTGATGGCAGCAGCTATATGAACGCCAAGGGTGCGCAAAGGCCGGAGCCGGTGCCGGAGGAAAAAGACGCCGACTGGCGCCTGTATGGCCAGACGCCGGAATTCGAGACCAAGGTATCGTGGGCGTCCATCGGCCACAAGGATCGCTTCGGCCCGCCCGAATACGTTTACGTGTGGGTATGGCGCAAATTCGCCAAGGACCAGGAGCCGCCCAAGGGCCGCGAATACCGCAACGAGTTCACCCGCTTTGCGCTCGACTGCGCCAAAGGCAGCATGGCCAGCATCGCCATCGAGCGGCAAGACCATGAGGGCGAACGGGTAAAGCGCAGCGATGTGCCGGGCTACCAGTGGGAATTCGATGCCGTCGCTAAACAGACGTATATGCAGGATTTCTTCGACCAGGTGTGCAAGATCGCACGGGAGAAGGCGGCGGTCGAGGGTAAGGATGGCTGACCGAGCCCGCCGGATCGGACCTTGCGGCGCAGGCACGCGGGCCTGATGCAGGCATCAACTACCAATCCAGCATGATCGATACATACGGCCCGCCCTGCTTGGCCTTGTCGGCGATATTGCCCAGCTGCACATAGGCCAGCGTCACCGCCACATGCTGGCGAGGCAGCCAGGCGACAAAGCCATCGAATGCTGCCTGTTCCCGCGACGCCTTGAGATTGTCGGGCTTTTGCCGCCATTCCAGGCCGGCCACTAGCCTATCCGTCAAAAACAGTGCGGCACTGGCTTCGCCATACAGGCGCAGGCGATCGTTGCGGTCGCCGCCAAAACCGAGAATGCCGAACTGGTTGGCGCGGCTGGCGCGCACGGTGCCGTTCAGCACGGTGGTGTAACCGGCCAGGCCATCTATCCATACCTTGCTGGCGGCGACATAGGGCTCCAGCGCGCTGGCGTGGCGGGCGCCGAGCGCTGCCGGCACCCGGTCGAAGTCGCGATTGCGCTTGTACATGGCGCCGATTGCCAGCTGCGGCCACGGGCTATCCTGGTCGGCTATCGCGTCGCCGTAAATGCGCCATTTCAAGCCCAGGGTATCGAGCGCGATGGTCTGGCCCGGCACGGTATCGCCGAGGTCAAAGCGCTGCCTGGCAAACGAGAGTTCCACACGGTCTTGCCAGGCAAGGGCTGCGCCTGCCGCATTCAGGCGGAAATTGCCGGTATCGAGCCAGGTGGCAAAACCGGTTGCGCCCACTTGCTCGCGCGTGCCGGATCCGGCAATCAGGGCCCATGGCACCAGGCCACCGCCTCCCGCGCCTTCTACCTGGCTTACACCGCCAGTGCCGGGCGGGCGCGCGCCAGCCTGGGCGGTCAGCGGGCCCGCAGCAGCAGTGATCAGGGCGATATGCAGGATGGCATGGCGGCACAGCATGCTGTCTAACCCATAGTTGGATGACTCAGTCTATAGTGGGTAGCGGGCCGGATCGGCAACTCTGCCGATACCGCGCCGATCTGAACCATTCACGCAACTTATTCACCCATTGCCATGAAACCGCTGCCTACAGCCTGTGTTCTTGCTGCATTGTTGTTGCCGCTGCCGGCTGTGGCGGCCACCCTGTTCGAGCGACTGGGCGGCGAGCCGGGCTTGGCGCAAATCAGTGATGCACTGATCGAGCGCAGTGCGTCCGACCCCGCCACCAATCGCAGCTTCGACCGGGTGGACCTTGCCAGGGTCAAGCGTCAATTAGCCAGCCAGCTGTGCGAAATCAGCGATGGCCCGTGTCGCTACCAAGGCGACACCATGCGTCAGGTGCATGGCGGCCTCGGCATCAGCGAAGCAGAGTTTTTCGGCATGGTGCAGCACCTGCGTGCGATTCTCGATCAACGCGGTGTGGCCCAGGCCGACAAGAATGCCCTGCTGGCCCGGCTGGCGCCGATGAAACGCGATGTCGTCGATCCACCCAAGTGAGTGTCCATCATGATTGTGCGTTCCCGCCATTTTGTCTTGATGCTGGCCGCAGGCTCGATCCATGCGGCCGTTCTCGATGTGCAGGTACAGGATGGCGCCGGCAAGCCGGTCAATGATGCCGTGGTGTATGTCGAGG
>NZ_JAYRLZ010000221.1:0-7165 GCF_041904975.1 Chitinimonas sp.
CACCCCGACCGGCGTGTCCAGCCGCACCGTGCCGGGCTGGATGCGACCGAGATGGGCCAAGGTCACCATCAGGCCGATAGTGCCGTGGCCGCACATGCCCAGGGTGCCGACGTTGTTGAAGAAAATCACCCCGGCGGCGCAGCCCGGCTGGCTGGGCTCGCATAGCAAGGCGCCCACCACCGGATCGGCGCCGCGCGGCTCGTTGACGATGGCGGAGCGAAAATGATCGAAATCCGCCGTAAAGCCCGCACATTGTTCGGCTAGCGAGCCGCCGCCCAGCACCGGGCCGCCGGCAATCACCACGCGGGTAGGCTCGCCGCCAGTGTGGGAGTCGATAATGCGGATACGGTGGGCAATGGTCATGGCTGGTGGCAAGTCGCGATCTTCGCTATGCAGAAGGGGCTTGCGTCGCTGTTTCGAATGCCGCCATGCTAAGTTTTCCGGTTGGTGCAATCTTGTGCGATTGGCGCGCCAAACCGGCGAATTTCGGCAAAACCGCCTGAAGGAGGTAGCGATGGATACCGAAACCCGCGCCTGGCGCGATGATTTTGTGGCGCAACTGGCCCAGCCCCTGTTTGCCGAAGCGCTGTTCGACCGCATGCCGGATATGGTGTTTTCGGTAAAAGACCGCAGTGGCCGCTATGTGTGCATGAGCGAGGCCTGTGCCGATCGATGTGGCCTCGCCAGCAAGCGCGACGCCATCGGCCGCACTGCCCATGAGCTTTTCCCGCGCCACATGGCCGATCGCTATGTGGAACAGGACGATTGGCTGTTCAGTACCGGCCAGCCGGTGCTGGACAATCTCGACCTCACCCTGTTCAACAACCGTGAGGCTGGCTGGTGCATCAGCAACAAGACGCCGCTGTTCAACGCCAGTGGCAAGGTCATCGGTCTCGCTTGCCTGTCCCGCGATCTGATCGAACCGAGCCGCGCCGGCATCGTCGATGAGCGGATGGCGGCCGTGGTCGACCATATGCTGGCCCACTATGCCGAACCGCTGAGGGTGGAGGCGCTGGCCGAGCAGGCCGGCGTGTCGGCCGCCCAGTTCGAGCGACGCATGAAAAAGATTTTCCAGCTCAGCGCCGGCCAGTTCATCACCAAGGCGCGCATCGATGCGGCCGCCCGGCTGCTGGCCAGCACTGATCAAGCGATTTCGGCCATTGCCCTGGCTAGCGGCTTTTGCGACCAGAGCGCGCTATCGAAACAGTTTCGCCAGTTGACCGGCATGACGCCAAGGGAATATCGACTGTGGTTGGGGTAAGCCAGAGGGAGCTTGCCGCACCTGGCTGCGGCTGTGCTCCTGCCAAGCGCTGTGGCTAGTTGCGGTTGTTTGATCACGACGGCTGATTCAGCCATGGTGCATGGCAGTGGATCGATCGCTTCCGCCTGTATTTTCAAGCGAGCGTTTTGCTTACGAAAAATTTGCCTGAGCCACCTGAATCGTTACGCGAATAATGATGCCGGCACCACCTGCCTGAATCCTGCCGGTATTGCCGGCTGGCGCTGGGCGATCCTGGAAGAATTGCGGCACAGTGATGATGGCCAAAGCAGTCATGACCAAGGCGCAGACGATGAAAGTCGACAGACGAAGAGGGCACATGCATTGCATCAGGTGTTTCCTCACAAGGACATCAGGGTGCAAAGTCCATTTTTCCAACGCTTGTCATCCGGAGGCGTCAGGTAGGGCGATTTGATCGGCTCACCTGCGGTGCGTACGGACGCCATGAATCATGTTGTTTGACAGACCGATCAGGGTTGGCTTGCCGGGCGTCTTCCCGATCGCTTGCCTGACGGGGCAGTGCAAATCCACATTGCGCTCGGGAGGCTCTGAACGAATCAAGTGTTCAACTGGTGTCGCCGATACCGTGAGCCCGGAGCTTGGCCAGAAACGGGTAAGCGCTTGATTCCTTGTGGCGCTATTGCTCCCCTCCGCCTCGGGCGAGCGGCGCTGTTCGCGCGTGAGTGGATTTGCTCGGAGCGTCCCTTGAAAAAAATATTATCAATAATTAATCTGCGAATTCAGCGCATCTATTAGGTGCAAATGCCTATCTGCAGAGAAAAACGTGGCCATTGACAAGATTGACAGGGAAATTCTCGAAATCCTGCGGGTGAATGCACGCGCAACATTCAAAGAGCTGGGTGAGCGCGTTTGCTTGAGTGCCAATGCGGTCGCCGAGCGAGTACGGCATTTGCAAGAAGCGGGGGTGATCCTGGGCTATCACGCCAGGGTGAATTTGTCGTTGCTAGAGCTGCCGCTGCAAGCCTGCATTGATATCAAACTGAGCCCGGGAACCAGTGCGGCGAGTTTTGAGGCGGGTTTGCATGGCATCGCCGGAATTCTGGAAGCGACCTTGATGACCGGCTCGTTTGACTATGTGCTCAGGGTTGCGTGCCGGAATCAGGAGGCGCTGGTAAACCTCACCGAGCGTTTGCGGGCCAATGGCGCGGTGCAGGAGACCTATACCCGGATGCTGCTCCGTTCCGTGTGTGTGAATACGCGGCTTGAGTAAAGGCGCTTGGGTGCTGTCGGGTTGCAGTCTGGACCGCTGTCCTGGCAAGATTTCAGCGGACCGGCCAACTGGAAAGCTGGCCGGCATGTATTCCAGACGACCTGATATCAGCGTTGCGACGTGTATTCCCTTACGTCTTCGCCTTTTTCGACTTTGGCGAGCAGTTTGGATAGTGCATCGCTGGCTTCGCTGTCTTTTGCAGCCGGGATGACGATCTTGCGCAGGGCGTCGGCATAGGCCCATTGCAGCGCCTGGCTGGCCGGCATGGCCACATCAGGTTTCACGCCCACATGCTCCCAATTGCTATGTGTTATCGGATTGATGGCGCGCCCGGTAGGCACAAAGGCAATAAGCCCATGGCTGAGTGGCACGATTTCGCCGGGGTTGGCGCCGCCCCCGGTTGTTTCGCCGACCACGGTCGCACGCTTTTGTGTCTGGAAGTCGTAAGCACACTCCTCGGCTCCCGAGAAGGTTCGGTTTGACGTCAACACGTAGACCGGCTTGGTGTATCGCACGCTTACCGACGGCACTGTCCAGTATTCGCGGGTCGCATTTTTTGTACGGGAGTAGATATTGTTCAAGTGGCGCTCATCACCATGCGCAAAAAAGTGGCTGAGCAAATAGGCAACGCTGGATGGCGAGCCGCCACCATTGCGGCGCAGGTCAAGAATCAGCGCATCGGTGCCCGATAGTATCGACATGGCGGCGGTATAGGCTTGCGCGACAAACTCGGTGCGCTCAAACCCGCGCAGATCAAGGTAGCCTACATTGCCTGGGAGTCGTTCCACGCGCGCAAGGCCGAAGGCCATTTTCCTGACCTCTTCGCGCTCCTCGGCCTCTTGTTGAGGCGTTGGCGGTGCATCCCCTTCCGCTTGCACCTGATAGTCCGGATCGAACATGACCCGGAAATGCTTGTCTGCCCCCAGTTCTTGCAGATCACGGGTTAACAGCTCGGCAAAAGCATGGACGGTGCTGGCAAGGGCATATCCGCCTTTGCCGGCCTTGTCGGCAAGCCCGGTGGCGACGCGCTCCGCCACGTCAGGGAAGACATATTTGGCTTTGATCTGGGTACCTAGAGCCTTGAGTACCGCGTCTCGATCGCCAGCCGATATGGATGGTTTTGCCTCTGCTGCCTGCGCGGGAGCAGCCAGCAGCAAGCAGGCGGCCAGCAATGCAGATACATACGCATATTTGCTCATTCATTTGTCCTTTTGCGGGAAATCTGTGGTTCTTTTCCAGTGATGTCCGTCACTACCAATCAGTACTGCCGGACGAAAAGATATCAAAAGCGCGGCAGCGGTTTTTGCAGATTTGCGATGATGATTCATGAATTTTCTTTGGATTACGCGGCGATTTCCCGCAGCGCAGGAGAAATGTTCGGCACCATCGGGAATAAGAGGCGTGGTCGTTGAGGCGGCTGCCAGGGGCATGCATCGCTGGTGCATGCGACCTTGCCCGGGTTTGCAATTGGTAATCTGAACGCTGGCGAACTCTCAGCTACTAGCTAATATGCAGAATTGTTGCCAAAACACTCTATCGACCTGCTTCTTCTTACAAGGACATACACGATGACCAACCCCTACCAGACTCCCGCGGCCAATATGAAGGGCTATCCCGAAGGCGAAAACAATTCTGGTGGCGGCAAGGGGACTGTGCCGCCGCCCGGCGTGGCCGGCTGGGGCTGGGGGCCATTCCTGTGGAACTGGATCTGGGCGATCGGCAACAAGACCTGGATCGGCTTGCTGTGTCTGATTCCCTATGTCGGCTTTGTGGTCAGCATTTACCTGGGCATCAAGGGCCGTGAGCTGGCCTGGCAGAACAAGCGCTGGGACAGCGTCGAGCATTTCAATCGCGTGCAGCGCAAATGGACGATCTGGTGGTTGATTATCTTTGTGGGGATTGCGGGCATCGGGATATTGGCTGCCATCGCCATCCCACAATATGCCGAGTACGCGCGCCGAGCTCACGGCGGCTAAACACTTCAACCGAGATGTGATTCCGAGTTACCAATGCCGCCCCAATGCACGATGGGGCAGCATGGTTATGGTTGCCAGGTCAGAGCAACAGTCTTTCAACGGCGCTTAGTGGGCAGCCTTGCTTGCCATGGCTTCACCCATCCTTACCTTGCCGCCAGCTTGCCAAGCCGGGTTGAACTGCATGCCGCAAGGCGGGAACAGCAAGACCACAGTGGAGCCAAGCAGGAAGCGCCCCATCTCTTCGCCTCGGCGCAGCAAAGTCGCTTCCGGGTAGGTCCATTCGCGAATGGTGTGGCTGCGCGGTGGATTGACCACGCCATGCCAGACGGTGGCCATGCTGCCGACAATGGTGGCGCCCACCAGCACCATGGCAAACGGGCCATCATCGCCATCAAACAGGCACACCAGCCGCTCGTTGCGGGCAAACAGACCGGGAACGCCCTGGGCGGTGGCCGGGTTGACCGAGAACAGATCGCCCGGGATATAAATCATCCGGCTCAGCCGGCCATCACAGGGCATATGGATGCGGTGATAGTCGCGCGGGCTCAAATAGATATTGGCAAAGTGCCCATGGTCGAATTGCTGGGCCAGTGCGGCATCGCCGCCCAATAGCGCCGTCGGGGTGAAATGGTGGCCTTTGGCCTGGAAGATCTGGCCGTTTTCTATGGCGCCAAACTGGCTGATCGCGCCATCTACCGGGCAAAGCCACGGCGCATCGGCCAAGGGGCGCGCGCCGGGGCGTAGGGCGCGGGTGAAGAACTCGTTGAAGCTGGCGTATTTGCTGATATCCGGTTCGGCCGCTTCTTGCATGTCGACCGAAAAATGGCGGATATAGCGGTGGATAAATGCCTGGGTCAGCGCATCGTTCGGGCGGCCGGCCAGGCCACCGGCAAGCCGGGTCATCGCTTTTTTGGGTAGCAGGTATTGCAGGGCAACAAACAAGCGATCTGACACGGCGACCTCGCATTTTGAATAAGCGGCAGAGTGTAGCGTATCGGGCTGCTACCTGCGTATGACGGCCTGCGCGAGCGTGGCGTATCCGCTCGCGCACCATGCTGCGCCTTGACAGGATTTGCCGGCGGGCGATAGTCTGCGGCCATGTATTTGTCCGCACGCCACATCCCCTCGCTACTAAAGCTAAGCACGATCGACCGATCCGGGCCGCTGCTTGGGCGCGTGCATTAGCGCCATACCAGATACACAGCAGATTTCATCCGCCGCCCGGTTTAACCACCGGGCGGTTTTTTTTCACCGTTTCACCAGGAGCTGAGCCATGTTTCGCATCGTGCCTGTTTCACCTGTCCACATTCCGGGCCTGTGTCTCGCCTATCGACTAGGCACGGAACGCCAGCGCGCACTGGCACACTCGCCAAGCGCGCTGACTCGCACGGTGCTGGAAGAGATCGCGGCCGGCAATCATCGCTATGTGGCGGTAGCGGCAAATCAGGTGGTTGGCTGGTGCGGCGCCTGGCCCGGCGAGCAGGGCTGGCGGCTGGATATCGGTGTATTGCCGGGTGCAGGTGCCGAAACCGCTGCCCGGCAACTGTTGCAAACGGTAGTCAGCGCGCTGGGCGATCAACTTGAGTGCGCCGCTGCGCTTGAGTTGGCGGACGATGCAGCGCAAGCTTGCGGTTTGTCGGCCAGCGCCCTTGCCGATCTTCCCGGCGTACGCCTGGGCCCATCCTCGACAACCATTCCAAATCAACAATATGCCGGCGCCCATGCCGGCCCTACCCATGCCCAACACGGAGATGCATCATGAGCGACAGGCTCTTTATTTTTGATACCACCTTGCGCGATGGCGAGCAAAGCCCTGGCGCCTCGATGACCAAGGAAGAGAAGATCCGCATTGCCCGCCAGCTGGAGCGACTCGGGGTCGATATCATCGAGGCGGGCTTCGCTGCGGCCAGCCCGGGCGATGCCGATGCGATCCGTGCCATTGCTGAAGTAGTGCAAGAGTCCACCATCTGCTCGCTGGCGCGTGCCAATGAGCGCGATGTGCGCACTGCCGGTGAGGCGATCAAGCCGGCGCGCTCCGGCCGTATCCATACCTTTATTGCCACCAGCCCGATCCATATGGAAAAGAAGCTGCGCATGCACCCCGACCAGGTGGTGGAAGCGGCGGTGGCGGCAGTGAAGATGGCGCTGGAATACACCGACGATGTGGAGTTTTCTGCCGAAGACGCGGTGCGCTCGGAAATGGACTTTCTGGTGCGTATCTTCGATGCGGTGATCCAGGCTGGCGCCAAGACCATCAATGTGCCCGACACGGTCGGCTACAGCATTCCGGCCCTGTGGGGCGAACATATGCGCCAGCTGATCGCCCGCGTGCCCAATTCAGACAAGGTGATCTGGTCTACCCACTGCCATAACGACCTTGGCATGGCGGTAGCCAACTCGCTGGCAGCGGTGCAGGGCGGGGCGCGCCAGGTGGAATGCACCATCAATGGCCTGGGCGAGCGCGCCGGCAATGCCTCGCTGGAAGAAGTGGTAATGGCCTTGCGTACCCGCCGCGATGTATTCGGCCTTGATACCCGCATCGATACTACCCAGCTGGTACCGACCTCCAAGCTGGTGTCGGCCGTTACCGGCTATGTGGTGCAGCCCAATAAGGCGGTGGTGGGCGCCAATGCCTTCTCGCACGAGTCGGGCATCCATCAGGATGGCGTGCTCTAGCAT
>NZ_JAYRLZ010000222.1:0-7125 GCF_041904975.1 Chitinimonas sp.
TGATCGGCGTGTATCTGTTCGCCATTGGCGTGGGTTCCTGGGTGTCGCGTCAGGTCACCCGCGATCTCGCCGCCTTGTTTATCAAGGTCGAACTGGCGGTGGGGCTGATCGGTGGTTTTTCGGCGGCAGGGCTGTTCTGGGCGTTTGCCTGGATCAGCGGGCCATTTCTGGTGGTGCTGTATGCCCTGGTGTTTCTGATCGGCGCCCTGGTTGGCCTGGAAATCCCCTTGGTGATGCGCCTCTTGGAGCGGCGCATCGAATTCAAGGAGCTGGTTTCGCAAGTGCTCAGTGTCGACTACCTGGGCGCACTGGCGGTATCGCTGCTGTTTCCGCTATGGCTGGCTCCGCATCTGGGCATGGTGCGTACCGCCTTGTTGTTCGGCTTGTTCAATGTCGGCATCGCTCTGTGGACCCTGTGGCTGTTCCGTCGGGAGCTGCCCGGCAAGCGGCTGTGGTGGCAAGGTGGCACAGTGGCAGCGCTGGTGCTGGCCGGCTTTGCCGGTGCCGGCCAGCTGTCCAGCCTGGCCGAGAATGCGCTGTATGAAGATCGCATCATCTTTACCGCCACCACGCCCTACCAGCGCATCGTGCTGACGCGTTGGCGCGATGATGTGCGGCTGTTTCTCAATAACAATCTGCAATTCAGCTCGCGCGACGAATATCGCTACCACGAGGCACTGGTGCATCCGGCACTGGCCGGGCTGCCGCTGGCGCGACGGGTGCTGGTGCTGGGCGGCGGCGATGGCCTGGCGCTGCGCGAAATCCTCAAATACCCGGCCATCGAATCAATCACCCTGGTAGAGCTGGACCCGGAAATGCCGGCCTTGCACAAGACTCATCCGGTGCTGCGCCAGCTCAATGGCGATGCCTTCCACGCTGCCAAGGTGAAGGTGGTGAATGCCGATGCGTTCCGTTGGCTGGAAGGGCAGCGCGACAGCTTCGACCTGATCGTGGTCGATTTTCCCGACCCGACCAATTACGCGGTGGGCAAGCTTTACACCAATACCTTTTACCGCATGGCCGAGCGCGCGCTGGCGCCACATGGCCGCATGGTGGTGCAGTCCACTTCGCCGCTGTATGGCCGGGCGGCATTCTGGACGGTGGCCGATACCATTGCCAGCGTCGGCTTGCAGGTCCACCCCTACCATGTGCATGTGCCGAGCTTTGGCGAATGGGGCTTTGTACTGGCCAGCCGCGAGGCGTACACACCGCCGGGGCAGCTGCCATCCGGCCTGCGTTTCCTGACGGTGGCGGGCATTCCGGCCATGTTCCAGTTTCCGCCCGATATGGCCCATGTGCCGACCGAGATCAACCGGCTCAACAACCAGTCGCTGGTGCATGTGTTCGAGCATGAGTGGCGCCAGGTATTGCGCTGACGCGGGTCTTGCATAGCGGCGGTCGAGAAACGCCCGCTATAGCGCGGACAACTGTTGCATCGGCGCTGTGCCCGATGTTGCGTTTCCAAGAACGGGCCGCGAAATTTGCCTATCTGCTTGTTTTGCATCCGGAAAATGGTGCGAGGCCGTTGCTGTCTGCCGGCAGTGAATGGCCCGGCTTTCATGGTTCTGTCACGAGCCAGGCGCCGCTGGTCGGTTAAAATCTGCCGTCCGAGTAGTGCTTCATGGCACACTTGCGCAATAACAGCGCGGTGCCAGTGCGCGACGGCTTTGCCCAAGACCATGCAAACAGCATTAGAATGGACTAAATCGCGCTACGGCGCGGTCATCAGGATACTCAAACGTGGTGTTTTCCTTCTTCAAGAAAAAGGATGCGGAGCCTGACCAGGCAACGCCGCGCCAGCCGCGCATCGTCCAGCCCAAAGGTGCCGCTGCCAAGGCCGACGCTGCCGGGCAAGGTGGCGTGGATGCCAGTGTGGCCGAAAAGGACAAGGCGCCGATTGATTTCGGCACGACTTTGGGGCCCAGCACCATTTCCGGCGTTCGCATCGATGTGGTGGAAAGCTCGGATGTGTTGTCGGTGGCGATGGAGCAGGCCGCCATCAGTTTTGCCAATGACCAGATCGACGATGCCATCGCCATCCTTGCCGCCGATGTGCTGGCAGATGGGCGCGGGTCTATCGATACCTGGCTGGCGCTGTTCGACCTGTACCAGATGCGTGGGCGACATGCCGAATTCGATGAGCTGGCTTTGCGTTTCGTGGTGGCTTTCGAGCGCAGCGCCCCGGTCTGGCAGCAGCAGGACCCCGGTAGCAAACCCGCCGTGCCGGCGCAGGCCAAGGCCGGCGGCCCGCACTTTACCTTTCAATCCAAACTGACTGCCGACAATATCGAAAAACAGCTGGAGCAGCTGGAAAAGGCAGTCGTCTCTGGCGCGGCCGTGCGGGTGGATTTTGGCCGGGTGGAATTGATCGAGTCTGCCGCGGCGGCTGCCATCGTGCAGCGCTGGGCCAAATTCCGCAAAAAGAAGGTGCGCTTTTTGCCCGCCGGCGGCCCGGCATTGACCGAGCGGCTGAAGGGGCTGATCGAGGTAATGCGCCGCAATGATGAAGAAGCGCCTTACTGGCTGCTGCTGATGGAAATCTACCAGCTGCTGGGTTTGCAGGAAGATTTCGAAAACGCAGCAGTGGATTACGCGGTGACATTCGAGGTGTCGCCACCCTCATGGGATGTCAGCGCCAAGACCAAGACGGCCGCTGAAGTGGCGGCAGAAGATGCCAAGCTGCGCGCCGAATCGCCGATGCCCGAGCCGGTTGAAGATGCCTATTGCTTCGAAGGGGTGATTGTCGGCGCCTCCGAGGCAAGCTTCCAGCCGCTGCTCGATTACGCGGCCGACCATGAGCAGGTTCTGGTCGATTTCAGCAAGGTGGCGCGGGTTGATTTTGTCAGCGCCGGCGCCTTGATGAATGTACTGGTCAATCTGACCGCCCAGTCCAAGCACGCCACCCTGATCGGCGCCAATGAGCTGATTGTTGCCTTGTTCCGCATCATGGGCATTGCCGATATTGCACGCATCATCCGCAAGAAATAGGCAGCGGCTGGTGCGCAGTACTCGCCGACCAGCAACCTAGCGACCTGGCGGCATTTGCCGCAGATACTGGCGCATGGTGCCGAGCAAGGCCGGCACCGTGCTGCCTTCGCCGAGCATGACTACCTCGCCATTGCGTGTCCCCAGAAAGAGTCGAGCGCTGGGATAGTAACGGTAGCGATAGCCGCCATACTCTTGCGTCGCGTTGGCCGACTTCCCCAGGGCGTCCGGAAAGCCCTGCTGCTCGGCCCAATCGAACAGCCGATCGGTATCGTTGCTGCCCGGGCGGGCGATATAGCTGGCAATGTCGAGCAGGTCCTCATTGCTCAGATAGCTGAGCGTGCTCATCAAGGACAGCGGATTGATCGCCTCACGGATACGCGCCGGATTGTCGGCCGCCAGCATGGGCGAGATATTCGGGCGCAGTGCGCCATGGCATTGCAGACAGGCTGACTGATACAGCTGCCGTCCATTGTCGACACTGCCGGTAGCGGCGAGCGCCGCCAAACTTGCCAGATTCATGCCCAGACTGGCCACGTGGCGCCAGGGGGGCGGCCTATGCGCTTTGCTCAATTGATTGTCCGATACAAAGGGCCCGGATCAACCGGGCCCATATTAGTTAAGCCTTGCCTGTTGGCGACGCCAAAGCCGCCGCTCTCGCCTAGTAACCGGCCGCCTTGGCGCTGGCCAGGAATACGCCCACCTTACCCACTTTCAGGATATTGGGGCCGAACTGCGCCGGGCCATAGACATACAGATTGCCATCGCCAGTGTTGTAGGCCAGATAGACATTGCTGTCCTTGTAGTAGCGCACCTTGTAGTTCTGGTAGTCAAAGGTCGTGGTGGGGGCCGGGAAAATACTCTTGTAGGCGACCTCGGCGAAGTTGAACACCCGGTCGAAGTCCGTCTTGGCGCCCTTTACCACCACATGGGTCTTGGCGGTGCGTACGAAGGTCTTGTTGGTCTTGAACAGGCCCTTTACCGGCTGGCCACCACCCTTGTAAGGCACATAGGAAATGCTTTCGGTGGAGAAACTACCTGTGCCGGCCGAGTTGTCGAACTTGATGATGGCGCGATAGTCGCCTTCCGACGCCGGGTTGAACTGACCGGTGTAGATGCCATCGTTTTCTTCCTTGTCCGAGCCCTTGCCATCATCAAGCAGGGTGAGCGTGCTGGTCTTGCCATCCGGCGCGATCAACTGGGCGCTGACCTGGATGCCGGTAATCGGGAAGTCGCCACCGACATTGGCGGTGATGATGCTGGGGGCGCCTACTGTCTTGCCCTTCTCGATGCGCGCTTCCGCAGTAACGGCACCAAGATTGGAGCCCGGGGTGCCCTCGATCGAATACTGCAGGTCGGCAGCGGCGCCGCCATTATTGATCGACAGCTTCCAGTTGCCGCCGGCCGGTGTCGCCACGCTAGCTTCACACTGCAGAGACTGCACGCCAGTGGCGCCCGTGTCATCGGCCTCGCAGGTCGCTGCGGTGGACTTGCCCGCCGGGTCGACCAGGGCTACGGTCAGCTTGCTTGGGTCGGCGCTGGCTTCCAGCGACAATTCCAGCGTCCCGACCGAGGAATCGACAAAGAAGGGCACCTCTTTGCTGCCGGTGACTGCGGTTGCAGTATCAGCAAGGATTTCATTGTCCAGGCCGGGTGAAGATGATTCATCGGCTTGCTGCAGCGATTCGGTAGCGCTGGTGTTGTCGGCGGCCGAATAGAACTCGCCGCCGTTATCCTCGGCCAGGGCGGTCAGCGCGTCCACGCTGCTGTCGTCGGTGCCGGCGCCAGCAAAAGTGAACAGGTTCAAGCCGGCCTTGCGTATGGCGGTCCCGCCGGCGGCCAGTGTTGCCCCGCTTCCGGGGAAGCCGTTGCTGAACAGATAGGCCGATTGCGATGACTGGCTATTGAGCTTGAGACCGGGTACGGCTGCAGCCAGCTTGCCCAGCGCATCGCCCAAGGCTGGATCCTTGCCGGACAGCTTGAGCGCGCGAATGGCATCCTTGAGTGCCTTGCTATTGCTTGCGCCATCCATCGCGGCAGGCGCCAGTACCACCTTGGCATCGCTATCGACGGTTGCCAGGCCAAGAATCACGCCTTTTTCGCTGCGGCCGACATCTTCGATCAGCGCATTCTTGATGCGGGCCAGGTCGGCATCGCTGGTGGCGCTGGAAATATCCACGGTAAACAGGCGGGTAGGCGGAATCTGTCCGGACACCGTGGCAAAGGTATTGCCGACGCTGGCAAAACCATTGCGCAAGGCCAGTGCAGTGCCGGGGGCTGCAGCGCCGGGCTTGAACTCGATCGACAATCCGGCCATGGAGGCGGCGATGCCTTCCGGGGTGCTCAGCTCATTGGTCGGATCGGTGCCGGCCGCCGGTTTGGCAGCCACCAGCTCGGGGAAAAAGGTGCGCCAGCGCTGCGAAGCCGGGTCCTGGTCGGTCGGCCGGGTAATGGTGTCCCAGCAGCTGGCGCCATAGGAGCGAAACTGCGCATTGGTATTGGCGTTATTGTTTTTTGAAGTGGAAAAATTCAGGACCGTCGGGTTGACCAGATTGTCATTGGCATCGGTGGCGGCCCAAGTGTTGTTCATGATCGAACCTTCCACCGCGATATCGGCCTTGCACGGCCCGCTCGGATCATTGGGCTTGCAGTCGCTGGTGCCGGCGTATTCGTCATACAGCGCGTAAAAGAAATGGCCCCACTCATGGGCGAGGATATAGCCGCCAGCCAGTTTCTTGTTGCCCAGCATATCGTAGGCGGTTTTGTCTCCGGCGCCGACATCGCAGTGCTGGATGCGCTGACCGGCCTTGCCGCGACCGCCGACGTGCGCATTGAACCAGCAATTGTTGCCGTCATCGCCCTTGTCATTACGCCACACCACATCTGCACGATCGGCAAAGGCTGCATCGGTATACACGGTTACCTTGCCGATGCGATGCGCGCCATTGCTCGCCTCGAATACCGCTTGCGCCAGACCTTGTATCGAGGTCTGGATGGCGGCCTTCTTGGCTTCGGTATTGGCCGCTGTATCCCAGTACGACACAGTCAGGTCGAAGTCTTTCGGCACGATGGCGGCCTGAGCAAGGCCGATGCTGGCAAAAACCAGCAGTGCAAGCGGGCGCAAGGCGCAGGGGCGAGTTCGGTTCATCGCAAATCCTTTCACGGCGTGGTTTTCAATATGGCGCCCTTTGCAGTGAGTCGAGCGCAGGGCTGGCAAACGAAGGGCATCGGCTCCCCACTATAGGAAACCGGTTTGCCAGTAACGGCGGATTTTCAGATTTTTCCGAGTAAAGGCAGCTCTTGTATTTGCTGACACGAGGCCCATCTTTGTCGCAGTCAGATCAAAGCAAAGAGGCAGGAAATGCAGCAGTTCGATGGCACCACCATTGTGTCGGTGCGGCGTGGCGACAGGGTGGCTCTGGGCGGTGATGGCCAGGTGACGCTGGGCAATGTGGTGATCAAGGCGACGGCACGCAAGGTGCGCAAGCTGTATCACGACAAGGTGCTGGTGGGCTTTGCCGGCGGTACCGCCGATGCCTTCACCCTGTTCGAGCGATTCGAGGCCAAGCTGGAAAAGCACCAGGGCCATCTGCTGCGCAGTGCGGTGGAGTTGGCCAAGGATTGGCGCACCGACCGCATGCTGCGCCGGCTGGAAGCCATGCTGATTGTGGCCGACAAGACTGCCACCCTGGTGATTACCGGCAATGGCGATGTGCTGGAGCCGGAGCAGGGCATCGCCGCCATCGGCTCGGGCGGGGCCTACGCCCAGGCGGCCGCCAAGGCATTGTTCGACAATACCGAGCTCGAACCGGCGATTATCGTCAAGAAATCGCTGGAGATCGCCGGCGATATCTGCATTTACACCAATCACAATCATGTGATCGAGACATTGTGATTCCGGTGGAGGGTGAAACGTGAAAGGTGATGCGCCTGCGGCGCGGTGAGAAAACACTGTGCCCGATGAGCCACACTCACAGCCCTTCACCTTTCACCCTTCACCTTTCACCCTTCACCCTTCACCTTTCCCCCCTTCTCACTCCATTTTTCACCCCCCGCCAAGGCAGTGAAACCATGACCCAGATGACTCCCCAGGAAATCGTCCACGAGCTGGACAAGCATATCGTCGGCCAGAATCAGGCC
>NZ_JAYRLZ010000223.1:0-7089 GCF_041904975.1 Chitinimonas sp.
GGCACGCCCGACAAGCTCACCGTCGCAGCGCAGATCACGCCGCTGGCCGATGATGTGGGGCGCAGCGTCAATGTCTATGTGGGCCTGCTGGTGCCGCAGCTCAATCTGATCCTGATGCGCAGCGGCCAGTTCTGGGTGCCGCTGACCGTACCGTTGCCGGTGGCTTTCCAGACCGTGCTGGCAAGCGGCAGCCTGCAGGTGCCGGTGTTATCTGACCTGAATGTAAGCGCCCTTGGCATTACCGGCGCCAAGATCGTCGTCGGCTATGGCCGCGATGACAGCGACTTTCTGAACGGTAAGTACCGGGTGGTGTACGAGTTCAAGTAGTGGGAACGAGTGGCTGTGAAAGCGTGGGTTTGGGTTGCTAGGGCGGGTTTGAAGCGCAGCGCAACCCGCCAATTGATTGCGGCGTAGCCGCTATCCTTGGCTTTTCAAGGTGTTTTTCCACCTTTAACCGAATCAAAAGTCGGTTTTTAAGCGGCTGCGCCGCGAGTTGTTCGGCGGGCTGCGCTGCGCTTCAAACCCGCCCTGCTATCAAGTCGCGCCCTGCCATGGGTGCGCCAGGCTCTTTTCGCATCAGGGCTGCCAAGGCCCTACTTGGGCTTGTCCGGCTTGCTCAGCGCATTGCGGTAGGACGACATCACGTAGCGCTGCTGCTGGCCTTCTTCGCCCCAGAATACTTCCACTTTTACTTCTTCCAGGCGCGGGGCGCCGGGGAGCTTTTCGGCGAGCGACTTGCTGACCAGATCAACCGGGGTGGTGGTGATGCGGTAGCCGAACAGGGTGCCGTTGTAGCGCTCTTCGCGGCCATCGTCGCTGATCTCGGCGTTTTCGGTGGCCAGGGTTTCGTCGAGCTTGCTGCGCGCCAACAGGCCGGCCGAGGCGTGGTCGCGGGCCCGTTGCATCAGGCGCAGGCTGCCGCTGTAGGCCGACAGGATGCTGGCAATGCCGATACCCAGAATCACCAGCGCCACCAGCACCTCGATCAGGGTGAAGCCGGCCTGCTGCGGCCTGCGTTGGCGATCAATGCGCATGGTCGCGCTCGTTCAATGGCGTCATGGTCATGCGGCCGGTCAGCGGGGCAATGGCAATGGTCCAGCCCTGGCCGGAATCCGGTCCGGTGAGCTGGAAGCGCGCTTCATTGGCACTGCCATCGGGATTGAAGCGCAGCGCAATCCGGTCGGGCGGCGCTTCTTCTTTTTTGGTGACCAGGGTGGTGGTGGCGGTTTCGCGTACTTCTACATTGGGCAAGGCGGTGAACTGCCAGCCTTCCGGCGGGGTCCAGATCGCCTTGCCATCGCTATCGCTCAGCGTGTTGTCGACAAGGTTGACCACCGCATCCTGCGCGGTGGTTTTGATAATGGCTTCGCCACGCATGCGATCGATGCGGTCGCCCAGCAGGCGGGGAATATCGCGCGCCGGATCAGGCTCGACCATGCCCCACAGGCGCGGCCCTACCATGGCCGCCGCGATGGCCAGCAACACCATCACGATCAGCAATTCGACCAAGGTAAAGCCGCGCGCCTGCTTGATCACGGCTTGGCCGCATCCTTGTTGGCGGCCGGTGCATCGGCGCCAGCGCCTTCCCAGTTGTTGATATCGGCATCGTTGCCTTCGCCGCCTTCCTTGCCATCGGCGCCCCACGATGACAAATCGTAGTCAGAGCCATGGGTGCTGGGGTAGGCGTAGTGGAAGTCTTGACCCCACGCGTCTTTCGGGGTGCTCTTCAGGTAAGGGCCATGCCAGCGGCTGGCGCCGGGGGCATCGTCGGCTGGCGCGCTGCGCAGCACGGCAAGACCCTCTTCGGTGGTCGGGTAGCGGCCGACATCGAGGCGGAAGGCATCGAGCGCGGTGGCGATATTGCCCATCTGGGTCGTGGTGGTGCCGATCTTGGCCTTATCGACATGGCCAAACAGCTTGGGGCCGACCAGGGCGGCCAACAGGCCGAGAATCACCATCACGATCAGCAGTTCGATCAGGGTAAAGCCGGCAGACTTGGCCGGGCGGTGTAAGCGGGTGAGGCGGGTACTTGCTTGCATGTTGCTTCCTTGGACACAGGGTCCGCTGGTCGGGTTATTCGGTAATACAGCGTGTTTGGCGCTTCAGGACTACGCGGCGGCCGGCGCTTGCAGCCAGGCCATGGTGTGCAACAGACCGGGCTAGCCGGTAAATCGTTCACAAAGCGGGCGATTTTACCGTTTTGTGGGTGATCTTGCTGTGACAGGCTGCACATTCGCAGCAAAGACCAAGGTAGGAGCGGGCCATGCCCGCGATTCGGATGGTTTGCCGGGCTGGCGCATTGAATTCGGCTTCGGCCGTCTGTGTTTGTGGGAGCGGTTTTTGCGACGAATAGCCGCGCTTTCGCGGCTGAAGCCGCTCCTACGAGGGCTCTCGAGCGCAGCGCCAGCAACAATGCTGGCGTGGTGTAGTACCGCCCTCACCCGGCCCTGCGGGCCACCCTCTCCCGCTTGCGGGAGAGGGGTAATTACACTCCCATCTCGTTGATCGAGAAGATCGCCGACAGCATCGACAGCACAATGGCGCCGATCAGGCCGCCCATGACGATGATCATCAAGGGCTCGAACAGCGAGATAAAGCGTTTGGCCACCTTGCGCACATCGGCGTCGTACTGGTCAGCCACCTTGAGCAGCATGGTGCCGACGTCGCCGGTTTCCTCGCCCACCGTCACCAGATTGGCCAACAGCGGCGGGAAGAAGCGATCGGCGCGAATCGGCGCGGCCAGGCCTTCGCCATCGCGGATGCCGCGCTCCAGCCTGGCCAGTGCCTGGTTGATCTGGGTGTTGTCCGATAGCTGCGCCACCATGGTGAGCGACTTTAGAATCGGCACGCCGGCCAGCATCAGGGTGCCAAGGGTGCGGCAGGCGCGGCTCAGATTGGCCTTGAGCAGCAACTCGCCGAGCATGGGCATGCGCAGCTGGGTCTGGTGCCACCACAGCTGTCCGGCGCCGGCGCGCACATAGGCCCAGAAGCCGCAGGCGATCACCACGATGGCGCCGAGCATTTCCAGGCCATGCAGCTGCAGGGTGTTGCTCAGGCCGATCAGCATGCTGGCAGCGGGTGGCAGGGCTTTGCCCATGTTTTCGAATACTTCGGCGAATTTCGGGATCACCATTACCGTCAGCACGATCAGCGCGCTGATGCCGAACACCAGCAGGGTGAGCGGGTAGATCGATGACGACACCAGAAAATTGCGGAATTCGATGGAGCGCTCGTAAAACTCGATCAGGCGGCGCAGGGTAATCGGCAGAATGCCGCCCTCTTCGCCGGCGCGCACCATATTCACATACAGGCGCGGAAACGCGCCGCTGTGGCGGCTGAACGCATCGGCAAGTGTCTCGCCCTTTTCGATATCGGCCAGCATCTCCAGCAAGATGGCGCGCAGATTGGCGCCGGGCAGGGTGCTGTGCAGCACCTTGAGCGCCCGATCGATCGGCAAACCGGCATCGAGCAGGGTGGCGAGCTGGGTGGTGAATTCCAGCACATCGGCATTGCTGACGCTGCTGCTGCGCTCGGCCTGCAGCTGCGCCAGCAGGCTGCGCTTGGGTTTGACTTCGACAATCTCGAAGCCCTGCTCGCGCAAGATGGTTTCGGCCTGCTGGGCGCCGGCGGCTACCAGCACCCCGTCGCGCACCATGCCATCGCTGCGTACCCGGTAGGCGAACTGCTGCATGTCAGAAGTCCTCGCGGGTCACGCGGCTCAGCTCGGCCAGCGTGGTTTCGCCGGCGATTGCCTTGAGAATGCCGGCCTGGCGCATGGTGCGCACGCCATCTTCCAGGGCGATACGGCGGATCTCGGTGCTGGGCGCCTTGCGCAAAATGGCCGACTTGATCGGCTCGGTAATCGGCAGCAATTCGTAAATGCTCTGCCGGCCGCTGTAGCCGGTGTGGTTGCAATGGGCACAACCGGTGCCGTGCCACAGATGGGTGACGCTGCTGGCGTCGTAGCCTTCCTGGGTCAGGAACAGGCGGTCTGATTCGTCTACCGGCCGTGGCGTGCGGCAATGCTGGCAGATCACCCGCACCAGACGCTGCGCCAGCACCGCCACCAGGCTGGAGGCGATCAGATAGCTTTCCGCGCCCATATCGAGCAGGCGGTGGGCGGCACTGAAGCTGTCATTGGTGTGCAGGGTCGATAGCACCAGGTGACCGGTCAGTGCCGACTGGATGGCGATATCGGCGGTTTCGCCGTCACGGATTTCACCGATCATGATGATGTCCGGGTCTTGCCGGACGATGGCGCGCAGGGCGTTGGCAAAGGTCAGGTCGATCTGCGGCTTGACCTGCACCTGGTTGATACCGTGCAGCTGGTATTCGACCGGGTCTTCCACCGTGATGATCTTTACATCGGGCTGGTTGATCTCGCTCAGTGCGGCATACAGCGTGGTGGTCTTACCCGAGCCGGTGGGGCCGGTCACCAGGATCATGCCGTGCGGCTGGGCAATGGCGCGGCGGAACAGCTCCAGCGTATTGGGCTCGAAACCGAGTCGGTCCAGCGATAGCGTCGATTCGCGCTTGTCGAGGATACGGATCACCATGCTCTCGCCATAGACGGTGGGCAGGGTGGATACCCGCATATCGATCTCGTAATCGCGTACCGGCATCTTGATCCGGCCATCCTGCGGCAGGCGGCGCTCGGCAATATTCATGCGCGCGCGCAGCTTCAGGTGCGAGATGGTGGGCAGGAACATGCGGCGCGGCGGCGATTCCATATCGTGCAGCACGCCATCCATGCGGTAGCGCACCTTGAATACGTCCTGGTAGATCTCCAGGTGGATGTCGGAAGCGCCATGCTCGACCGCGGTCTGGATCAGGTAATGCGCCAGCCGCACCACCGGGGCGTCTTCGGCCTGGTTTTTCAGGCTTTCCAGATCATCTTCGGCCGGGGCGTTGTTCTGCGCGCTGCCGATATCAAGGCCGGAAGGCAGTCCGCCGCGCTGGTCGAGCAGTGCCAGACCCTGTTCGATCACTTCCGGCTCGGCCAGCAGCAAATGCAGCTCGCGCTGACCGGCAAACTGCTTGAGCGCTTCCAGCGCCGCCCAGGGCAAGGGCAGCTGGCTGGCTACGCGCAGGGTTTCGCCATCAAAGCCCATCGGCAGCAGGCGGTGTTCACGCAGAAAGCTGGTGGCAACACCCTGCACCGGCGCTGGCGGCGGGTCGAGCGCTTCGGCGGTCAGTACCGGAATGCCGAGATGTTGCGCCGTGGCAGCCAGGGCGCTGGAATGCGATTGCAGCATGAGAATTATTTTCCTGGGGTGGGCAGGCCACCGCCGGCAAATGGATTGGCGGCGCTGTTTGAGCCCGCATTCTTTTTCGCCCACTGGATCGCTTCCAGCAGCGACATGCCGGAAGGTGGCGAGGCATTGTTGGCGGCAGGTTGCTGCGCGGCAGCAGCCGATTCGGCCGGCGCCGGCGGCGGCGCATCGGGCACGGCAGCCGCAACGGCGGGTGGTGGGGCAGCGTTGCTGCCGGAGTCAGCCGCAGGTGGCGCCACGCCATCGAGCACGGTAGGCATCGGTGCCACTACCACCACGGCCTCGGTGGTGGGCGGTGCAACGGCAGCGCCGGCAACGGCACGCCCCTTGGCAACCTTGAACGGCATATTGGAGCGGGCGCCGCCCAGCTCGAACACCAGTTCGGCCGGGGTGATGTCCACCACCCGGTAACCGCCGACATCATCGCCCACCGTCACCATCCGGTACGGACGCGCGGGCGACTTGCCGGCAGCTGGCGGCGGCGGCAACAGGCGCGGCGCCACCAGTTCGATCAGTGCCTTGCGCACATCGCCGGCGATGATCACGCCATGGATGCGGATATCGTCATTGCTCAGCGCCGGTACCGGCGGCGGTGGCGGCGGCGGCAGCAGCCAGGGTTTGCGCTGCGGGTCGAACGGGTTCTGTGCCGGAATCAGCGTGGGGTCGGGCTTCACCACAACCGCAGGCTTGTTGGCAGGTTTGGCGGCGCTTGCCGTAGCGCTGGCTGGTGTGGCCGTCGTGGCTGGCGCCGGCTGGGCAGCCGGGGTGGCGGCGGCAGTTGCCGCAAGCAAGAATGCGCTGATCATGGCTTGGCCTTTTTGTCGCTATTGCCGGCAGGCTTGGTTACCGGCAGCTTGGCTGGCGGCTTGCCCTTGCCTTCAGGCGCAAAATAATGGGCTTCCACACGTAACTTCACATGCAAATGCGGCTTGTCGCCCTCGGGCTGGGCGTCAAGCTCCAACCGGGTGATCCTTTGCAGGCGATCGCCTTTCTCGACGGTGTCGACCACGGCGAGTACCTGGTCAGGCACGGCGTCGAATTCTGCGTCCAGTGTGGCGGTGTCGGTGACTTTTCCGGTAGGCGGCACGATGCTGAGCTGGGCGTTTTCGATGCGCTGGCCTTGCAATACGCCGGCCCATTCGCCTTTCCACGCTTCAGCCGCGCCATCGAGTGTCGGGCCGTTCAGGCCGCGCAGCCGCGTCTGTTCGTATTGTGGAATGCTGTCGCGCAGACCCTGCTCGATCTTGGTCTTCATCGCGGCCAGGGCCTTCATCTTGGCGACTTCGCTGTTGATGCTGGCATTGTTCTTGCGCAGGGCGGCCAGTTTGTCGCTGGCGTCGTCAAGCCACAGCGTGGCGAGCAGCACCACGATCAGCACGCCCGCCAATGGCTTGAAACCGATCTGGCCTGCGAGGCGCTGTGTTTGCAGGCGCAGGCGTTGCCAGGGCGCGGCCTTTACATAGGTCACATCAGCGGCTTGCTGGTTTTTTAGGGATGGGGCGTTCATGGATTTCCAGCTTGAAGTCGGGCTTGCGCGCAGCCGGTGCCGGCGCATCTGGGGTGGCTTGTGGTGGTGTGGCGGCAGTTGCGGTGGCCGTTGCCTTGTCATCCTTGGCTGGCGCTACCGGCTTGGCCGCTGCCGCCGGCTCGGTTGGCTTGGGATTGGCTGCGGGCGGTGTGGCCGGCTTGGCATCCTGCGGCTTGACCTCGGTTGGCGCTTTGGCGTCACTTGGCTTGGCACCGGCGGCGTTGCCGCCGGTAGCCGGTTTCGCGGCAGCCTGATCCTTGCCCGATGGCATGGCTTCGGCCGCTCCGG
>NZ_JAYRLZ010000224.1:0-7058 GCF_041904975.1 Chitinimonas sp.
CTCGGCCATACGGAATTGAAGACGACGATGCGCTACGCGCATCTTTCACCTGATCACATGAACGAAGTACGGACGCTAATTCCGCTTAGTCGGTTGACACTTCGGAAAAGAACAAGGGGTTAGCCTAAGCTAACCCCTTGTTTTTATGGTCCCGCAGTCTACCGAACTGGTCTTAGAAGTCCGCCTTGGCACTACGTTTCATCGAAATGGAATTTTCAGATACCAACAGAAGGCAGGCGCTACGCCTGCTCCAGCCCCAAAGCTGCCCACCCTATAAAACAAACCGCGCTGTCTGCAGGGCAGAAGCGCGGATTGAGTTGGCTGTGAAGGGTCGCCGTCCACCCAACATCGACAATCAGCTAGTCAACCCGCCTGAACCGCTCGCCAGTAGCCGTAGTGTCACGGCGCTGAATCCGGTGCTAGAGCCTCTTGCGGACAATGCCAACCAGCTGAGTATAGCGAGTTAGCAAGTGTGATCAAACGAAGTCAGCTTCTTCGGGCTACCGGACCGCCGATATACCCAGCTAACCCGTCCCAGCCTTGGGATGCGCTCACACGCACCGGAGGTACCCCGCCGCGAGTGATCCTGAATCCATTGCTGGAAACCTGCTCTCTAACGCCCAAAGCGACGGCGGGGATAAGTGAATGTAGCGCGCTGCAGCTTATGATCACAAGCAGCACAAGCTGGCCTTGGAGCCAACTTCGCCATGCGCCATGAATTCGACCTGAAAGCGATAACCCGACATGAACAGCCTCTGGTGTTCAGTTGGGATGTTGAGACTGGCGAGCTCAGGGCCGGGGGGCTGACAAGGTTGCGCATATGGTGCGCCTCGCCATGGCAAGCAACTATATCGCCGGCATGCCTGGCAGTGGCGGCATCGAGCCACGAGCGGCGCCTACTCAGGTAGCAAGCAGCGGAACTCCATATCCGCGCTTGCCTGGGTTGGCCAGTTTCTGCTTCGCCGGTGTTGAAAATGCCACGTTCTGCCTGTAGCTTCTCGCCTGAAGCCTCGCGCGGCGGGAATGCCCTTGGCAATTGGAGCCCGGTTGCGCCCGCTAGCGCGGGGCTTCGCTCAGACAAACACCACTTTCCGGTAGCGTCTCTTTTGCTACTGCCCTAGCGGGTGTTACTCAGTCTCTCAACAGCTCTTTGCTAGTTCACTGCCAGGCATCACGCCATTGCACGTGCCGTCCGGAAAGGGTGATTGCGCCTTGCTGTTTGAACAGAGCGGCGAGGTCGCGAGCACTGATGACAGGCTTGAAGTTGCAGGAACTTCGCTGAAGTCCAGCTTTGGCGACAGGGTATATGGGGCCGGGTTTTCCATGATTCGACTCTCGTACAGCCCTTGCAGGCGCGGCAACGGCACGTGGTGGCACCATCTATTTCTTGGGATTTGCGGCGGGCTTAGCCGTTGAATCCATCGGCGTGATCAAGGGCGGCGTTCTGAATTCCTGCTGCATCCGGCGAAGTGCATCTCTCGTTTCCGATTCAGCTAGCAGTTTTTTCACCAAGGGATGATCCATCAAGCCCGGGATTTTTGTTGATTCTGGCTGTTCCATCACTACCCCTATCTGGTGTGCCATACATCTGACTACAGTCATTGCGAAATGCCCAAGCCAGCCCGCGCTACCCACAACACCTAAACGGCAGCCATCTCAATATCAACTAGACTGCCATCGTTGTCGACTCACCGGATAGCAGGCGTCACTGTGGAGTACACCCTATATCTCGCCGCATTTCTGGCACTGTGCGCCTTGCTGCATCGTATTGGCCAGCGTGCGCTTCGCGCCTATCGCCGTCGGCGTGCCGCTGCCCTTGCGCTGGAGCGCGCTTTCTATCGCCGCAATGCTCGCGACGCCGCGATGCGCGACGAACCGGCCACGCTGTGCAGGCGATTGCGCAAAGCGGGGTGAAAACGACATGCCAGCCTTGCGGCTGGATGTATCTTCGCCCTGCTGCCTCCCCCCACGCGTTAGCTCAAGCGCCATCCCAATCCCGCGCACTTCGCTACCCAACACGGCTAGCTCCAATCTGATTCAGCGCCAGACATCAGGCCGGCCTTTTCGCCAGCGGGCGAGCATCGTGTGTATTCGCCTGCTAGCCTCAATTTCTCGTTGATTCTGGCAAAGCTCATCTTGTGAGCTTGACGGCGCATAGGGTGTGAGTGCGCGCCGACTTCGCGTGCATTGATCAACACCTTGTGGAGGCAACCACCATGACGCAAACCTTGGAGATCAGCAGTGCCGACGACACCCTGCGCTTTAAGCTGCAGGCAGCAAAGGTCATTGTGCAGCACGATGTAAAGCTATCGATCAATATCGCCGCCCTGACCAGCACGCAGAATTACCAGGAAAAGGCGCTGGAAGAACGCATCCGCATGGGACTCGACCGGTTTATCGAAGCCGACTGGGTATTTGGCGCCATGCGCCGGGTTGGCGACGCGGTGGGGTATGAGCGGGTAGAGATGCGTGCCTCGGCACGTATTCCGGTGAAAGAAGCCTACGACCTGGACGCCCGCGCGCGCCGAGCCGGGATCGAGGGGCTATCGCTCACCGAACCGGTGCTGGACTATGCCCTGCCCGCTTCTGCCGTGAACGCGGCAGTTGAAGAACTGCGTGCCTTTTTGCTCGACGATGCCAGCAAGCACGCACAGCGTTTTAGTGCCCAGACAGGGCGGACATGGCGCATCGGTGATATGGCATTCGGCATCAACGCCGCCGACGATCTGCGCACCGGCAAAGGCGCCTACCGTGGCGACTCCGACCGGTTCCTGGAAAACGTAGGCACCTATAACGCCGGGGTGGCAACATCCGAACGCATTTGCCTTTACGCCGATGTCACCTTGCGCTCACCGGCTTGATACGCAAGATCAGAAACCCGGTCGCAGCATATTGGCAATGGTTTGCGCCGACATGCCAATACGCTGCAGCGCCGGCCCGAAGCGGTGCGCGAGAAAGCGTATCTGCTCACGCGCCTGTGGGCTATCGGGCTGCTTGGGCGACACTGCGGTGCTGATGGTTGCGATGCGACGATTTGCCAGGTTTTCAGCCACTCGCAGGCTGAATCCGCATCGCTGCAGCGATTCGAACAACAAGCGGGTCGCAAGCGCGCGTGCCTCGGCTTCGCGCTGCAAGGCAAGGACCACATCAAGGGGCGGCGCCACATCGCGCAGCGCCGCTATCGCCGCTTGCCATTGCGCCTCTGCAATACCTGGATAGGCGCTGCGAAAGAACGAGGGCAGATACGCATCGCCCACCCCTTGCGCCCGCAGCCGAAAAATCACGGCGCGGATACGGATGTCGGCCTGCCGCCTACGCTCGGCCGCCGGCATGGCTTCGTCCAGCACAAAGGCTGGCAGCCCGTCGTTAATGCCCCGCAGCGCTATCGGGTGGGAAAAGAGGTATTCGGCCATGGTTGCCCCAAGGTAATGCAGGCGGACGTGACGGTGGCTAGGTTGATCCACCCTGCCCATCGCGCAGCTTCGCTGTGGCAAACGCCACCTCCCGGCGGCCTCATTTTTACCACGCTGGCGGAAAGCGATGCTCAGTCACCCTACAGTCCTGTGTTAGTCCGCTACCAGCCAGCACACTGTTAACCAAGTAATGTCTGAAAAGAGCGATCGCCTAACTGTATTTCTGCCCCACACATCAGGCCGGCTTGCGTCGCCGGAGGAAAGCTGCGAGCTTTTTCCGGCTTGCCTCCAGGTCGGCCGGGCGTTGCTCGGGGCGGTATAGCCACCAGCCGGGATAGCGCTCGCAAACCATATCCCTGCGCTCGCCCAGATCTGCGGGCGAAACCAGGATCACGCATAGCGACAAGGGGCGCCACAGGGCTGGCGCGATCGGCGCCTCTGTCTCCCACAAGGCTTGGTTTACATTCCACCATGGCGGCAACACGGTCAGCTCGGAAATGCACATGCCTTCCCACGAGACATGAATGTCGCCCCCCCAGTCAGCAGCAACAATCGGCACACCACGGTCACATGCGAACAAGCTCAAGGCTTCTGCCGGAGGCAAGCCGGTACGGTCGGCAGCTGACAACTGCATGCGGCACAGCATATTCCAGTAGTCGATACCGCCGCCGGAAGTGGACACACTTTCAAGGCCCCAGTCTTCCACCAGCTGGGCAATACGCGCAGCTAGCGCCAGCGGGATTCCCTGCTGATACGGCACCTGCCCCAAATCAGCAGATCGCGGCAATGAAGGGCGGTAGTCGCGCCAATGGCGGCTCTGCTTGATCAGCGCCAACTGCCGCTGAATCAGCGGGTCGTCAGATTCCTGTATCTGCCTCTGGACTTCACGAACCCTATCCAACGCGGCAACAAGATAGTCTGCCCAAACGGGCTTGCTATCGCTCTTCGGGTGGGTGGCAATTGCCCGAAGCCACAGCGCATCCAGCTCTGCGGTGTCGTCGCCTTGATCGAAAAACAAGCCATCAAAATCGACGTAGCGCAGTACGTTCACATCTGCAGGAATGCGCCACCGCCCTTCTTGCACACGTTCCGCGATGCGCTTCGTAATGTCCTTGACGACCTTTGGCGCCGACTGACCCCACGAGACATACGCATAAGCCAACAGATCGCCGGGACGGCAGATGGACATGAACTCGTATATGCGCCGCGCCCGCCCACAATCCATTGCCAGCACCACCAATGCATCGAGGTTTAGCTGCACGGAAAACGCATGGCGTTGCTTGTCATGACAGTCCCAGTAATCGCCGAGCTGAAAGCTATGCCTCGCTTGCAGCTGCTGCGCTGCGGAGTCGTCGAGGAAGAGATGCGGTTCAATGTACATGATGGAATCTCAAATCTTGCTGGCCCAGCCTCTCTTCGGGTCGGGCCTTCAGGCAATCCGATACGGCTTTCGCCAGGTTTAATGCCGTATCAATTCTCCGCAGCCTTAGCAAACGTGTAGCCGCCCATCGATCAGTGCCAACGTTCCGACACGTTCGGCGAATAGCCATACTTCCAGCTCATGCGCCATAGCGGTCATCCTCTTGTTGATCGTCCGAAGCAGCAGATGGCAATCCACTCAACTGAACCTCACCGCCCAGGGCATCAATGACGCGCAGCACGTTTTCCAGTCGTAAGGTGGGCTTGCCTGCTTCAAGGTCGACAATGAAGCGCACACCGACCCCAGCCGCCAGCGCCAACTGGGGCTGTGTCAGTCCGAGTTGCTTGCGAGCAGCACGCAGTGCATCGCCTAGTTGTTGCGGTGATCGTATGGACGTCATGGCTTGTTCAGTTTCCCGTTCGGGAAATTATCAGTCACAACCGGCCTGAGTACAAAGAATATTTCCCGATCGGGAATGTTTGGTGTGGTTAGGGCATGATACGGTTCGTCATTTCCCGATCGGGAAATGGCGGTGCTATCAATTCCACGATTGCCCCCATTTACACCCAATGTGGCGCGGCTTTCAGACCTGCACTATTGCGTCCTCTATGCGGCGAATGGATACCCCATTGATATGTAATGGATGCGGTCTCGGACTATGCGGACTTCGGGCCAATTTCAGGGAGCAAGGTCGGAGCGAGAAATGGCCTGGAAAAAGTGGAATGCGGCCCCGGAACGGGCAATTCGGGCGGCTGGCGAAGTCCGCAGGCATTCGCAGGAACCTGCACCAGTGCGCGGGAACTGGCGCGATCAGGCAAGAAAAAACCCCAACCGGAAACGGTTGGGGTTTCACTATTGGTGGGCCCGCAGGGACTTGAACCCTGGACCAAAGGATTATGAGTCCGTCTAACGCCAAACGCTTTATGCCGCTATGTGCCTCGTTCCTAGGTTTTACGGGGCTTCGGGTCTCGGTCAATGCCGCATTAAACCGCTATATCGCGCATTGGCGTTGACACTTTGTTGACAGCCAAAGCTGCCAGCGGAGTACCTAACTCCCCAAGCCGACAAGCAATAATGAAAGCCCTGCTCTATCCAAGCTCCTGCCGAATACGGGGCAAGCGTTTTTCCTGGAAATTGCTATTCTCAATCGCGTCTTGCGGAATAGCAGGCAGGTATGTCACGTCGAAGTGCTTTGCTACCCAAGCAGCTTCGCTGGCCTTGCAAATCTTCACCGTTTGTTCGACTAGATACATCGCAAGTTCTTGGTCAAAGCTGGCTATGTCGTACAAATAGGCGGCCGCCATAAGTATGGCCAGTCTTAATTGAGCAACGCCTTGATCGTCCTGCTTTTCCTCGCGCCAGCGAATGTTGGCAATACGGCTTGAGAGCACATCGAGGGGGTGCATGACCCTCATTGCGACGCCGGCCACCTCCACATCGAGCGCCCTTTCCCTAATAGCCTGGAGCTCGGCACGATTGGTTTGAAGAAGGCGATGGAGCACATCGATGATGGCATAGTCGTCACCACTCAGACGAACCTTGACAGTACCAATAAGCGCAGTAAGCGCGTGGGTATGATCTACCAGCTCTACCGTACCCTGAGTTGCATTCGCAATTGCTATTGCGCTTTCCCGGTCGCCCAGTACATCGACATCCTTGGAAATCGCGCCGGTGAAAGCCAGTGAATCTAGCGAGACCCGATAATGAGCAGCCCAGAATGCGAGCGCCTGGCCACCAACAAGAATTTCGCCATGCTTGAGTACGCCAAATGCCTTAGCAAGCAGTTCCTGCGTGACAGGAACCTCAGCCAAAACTGACCTTCTTGTGATGAATGACTGCCTTCGCAGCATCCTCGACCGAAAACAGGTATTGGCTTTCCTGTGATTGCAGACCCAATCCCACTTTCATTCGAGAAGCGGCTTGGGCTCGACTCTTCTCCGTAGTCAGCCCGGTACGCATCACACCTTCAGTTGATGTTGTGGCGCGCTTCGCCGCCTGGAGGCGGACGGTGAGATTGGCCTTAGACATATTTGGATTATGAGTTCCGCTAACGTGACTCGTCAACGCAGTACGGTGCGTTCGCGAATGGTCCCGTCCGCAACCGTTAGCGGGACGCGGGCGGCCTGCGGCCGGTGCGGCATACACATCGCGAAATATTGATGCGGCGATAAGCCGGATCAACGCCAGCTCAAATATTGAGGGCAGAGCACCACGCGGGACGCCCC
>NZ_JAYRLZ010000225.1:0-7001 GCF_041904975.1 Chitinimonas sp.
CAAAACTCGACCCGGCGCGACCGGCGACAAAACGTCAACAGAGCCTAGCCAGCCGGCGCGTGCTTCATCGCTTCGAGCTTGCCCAGATCGACCGTGCCGATGGCTTCCTTGACGGCCGGCGCTGCAATGCCGGTAGCGTGCGTTTCCACGATCACGCCATTGGCCAGCACCAGGGTGTATTCGGCGCGGCTGCCGTCTTTCTGGTACTGCTCGCGTACGCTGCGGCTGCCTTGCTTGTAGATTTTCTCTACCGATGTGTCGGTTTCCTTATCCATGGTGAGATTGGCCCAGGCGGCGAACGACAGCAGGCCGCCACCGCCGCCGAAATCGGAAATCTTCATTTCCAGCTGCTTGCCATCAGCCTGGTAGCGGGCGCTGGCGATGGATACATTGAAGCCCATGGCGCCGGTACCTTCGGATTCGATCGAGGCACGCGGCAAGCCACCCAGGGTGTCAGGCAGGACGGCTTTCAAATCCTGTGGTGCAAACGGTTTGCCCGATACGCCCAGTGCAGCCGCCGCCACCTTGCCGGCATCGGCCGGGTCGCCCGAGGCCTGCGCCTGCTTGGAAGCGGCTTCGATACGCTTGGCCGCTTCCTGCAACTTGGCAGTATCGATGGTGACCTGGCCGTCCGGCGTCTTGACCGAGAATTCGCCGCCACTGCCGCCGTGGGCCATCTGGCCCATCATCGAGCCCATGGTCAGCATGCCGACCACGCCGCCAATCACCATGGAAGCGACAATGCCGCAGACCACCAGCACCGCCACATAGCCAGGCGCCTTCTCTTCCGGCACCTTCATCAACACCGGCGTACCGAGATAGAGCAGGTAAATACCATACAGGCTACCCAGCACCGCCAACATGCCGAGCATGGGCACGATGGACAGCACGCCGGCAACGAAACTGGCGGTATACGAATACGCCACCAGCTTGAGCGCATTGTTCTGGTTCTTGCTGCCACCAAAGCTCGGCGCCAGCGCATCGGCGATCAGCGACAGGCCGTAAATCAGCGCCAGCGACACTACATACATGACGATGCCTGAAACCAGACCAGAGACGATAGGCGCACGGTAGCTGAAGCCGAAGGCACTCCTGCCCACCATGGTGCTGCCGATAAAGCCCGCCACTGCCGGAATCGCCGCCAGAATCGCCAGATAGCCCTTGTACAGGGTGGCGGTGTCGGTGTTTTCGGCCTCGATAGCCGGCCAGGTTTCCTTGGGTTTGAGCAGGATGTCTTGAACGCGCTGAACCAGATTCATAGTGTTGTCCCGATGAAGATTGGAAATGCCACGGGCAGACCCGCGCTACAGCTCGTGGTATTTAATCATGACAAGGGAATAGAGCGGCCAATATATTCTGGGCGCGCCGCGCTGCTGTGGCGGCAATGGCGCAAATGTACGCTGTGGATAAGGCAAGCTCTGAGGATTCCGGACCTGAAGGGGCAGGATCAAATCACCCCGCCCAAGTCCAAGCAGCAAGGGCGCTGCCACGCGCCGCTTACAGGCTGGCTGGCACCACCAGCAGGCCGGCACGCAGGCCCGGCTTTACCTTGGCATTGGGGAACACGATCAGGGCGCCCTCGTCCTCCACCACGAAGCGTTGCTCGCCATCCTCGGCCAGCACCATGCCAAGCGGTAGCGATGAGAAGTTCTCCACATCGGCAGCGAGGTTCAAGCGGAACTGCTCGCTGTGTTTGATCAACTCGCGCGCCACCCGGTACAGCGCCGGCATGGCGGTATCGGCCGGCAGGCCCGTGTCGCCCGCCAACAGGCGGCGCAGGCTGCTTTCCAGCAAGTCGAGGTTCACCGACTGGTTCTGCCCGAATGGCCGTGCCTTGCCCAGCTCCACGGTAAAGCCATGGGAGCCGCAATGGCGGCGGGTGAAGTAGGAAAAGGTCGGCGAGGGCTTGGCCTGCAGCAAGACCGCACTGATGCCGCAGGCGCCAAGGCGCTTGATTTCCTCGCCATCAAACCCCGCCTCGTGGGGATAGGGGTAGATGGCGAATTTTTCGATCCTCGAGCCGCGTATGGCGGTGTGCAGGTCGTAATGCAGCTTGAATCGTGTCGCGCCTGGCGCGCCAAAAAACTGCAACGCCGCCGCCTCCAGTTCGCGCGCACGCAAGGCAGCCGGGCCATTGCCGGTCAACTCGGCCGCTTTGCCGAACAGGCGGTTCAGATCCTAATCCAGATAGCGCTCGTTGCGGCGCATCGCTTCCGGATTGCCGAAGGCAAACAACACCCGCGCCTTGGGTAGCAGCTGGCCCGCCAGTATTTCCTGCAATAGCTGCGCCGCCAGCTCGATCGGCGCCGTTTCATTGCCGTGGATGCCCGATGAAATCAGCAGATCCAGCCCGGCATCGGCCGGCTCGATGGCGATCAGCCCCTCACCCCAAACGGCAAGGCGCGCGCCGCATGGCAGTGTGGCGGGCCAAGCCGGCTCCGTTTTTCCGGTCAGCAAGTGCGTCAGATAGTCTTCCACAACTCAGTATTTCCTTTGAATCGAGCTTGTCTTGGCCACGGGCGCAGCATTTCAGGCTGTCGGGAACGCTTCGCCCCCGAATCCTTGGCATAGCGCAGAAAAAGCGATACAGCGAAATCAGCATCGACACAGAGCGCACACTGATTCGGACGGGCCTTCCTCAGTGCGCTCTGTGTCTTCCCTGCTAACTATGTCTACAGATTTGCTCCTAGCGCTTCGCCGCCAGCAGTTTGTCCAGCACCTTGGCAAATGCTTGGCGCTCGGCCTGACCAAAAGCGGCCGGCCCGCCGGTTTCCACCCCGCTATTGCGCAGGTTTTCCATAAAGTCGCGCATCGACAGGCGCTCGCGGATCGTCGCGGCCGTATGCAATTCGCCACGCGGATCGAGCGCCCGTCCACCCTTCTCCACCACCAGCGCCGCCAGCGGGATATCGGCGGTGATCACCAGATCACCCGCCTGCACCTGCTGCACGATATAGCCATCAGCCACATCAAAGCCACTCGGCACCTGTATCGCGCGGATATGCGGCGACGGCGGCACGCTGATCAGCTGGTTGGCCACCAGGGTAGTGGCAATGCCGGTGCGATCGGCGGCGCGGAACAGAATCTCCTTGATCACCCTGGGGCAGGCGTCGGCATCAACCCAGATGCGCATGTTCAGCCAACCGCGTTTGCGCGTTGCGCACGCCGCTCTGCCCATTCCGAGCGCAGCACCGACAGCACCACGCTGTCGATATAGGCGCCATTGGCAAACATATAGCCGCGCAGTACCCCTTCGCGTACAAAGCCGCATTTCTCGGCCATTCGCAGCGAAGGCAGGTTATCCGGTGCGGTATTGCATTCCACCCGGTTGATCGGCAAGGCTCGGAACAAGTAATCGATCAGGGCATTCACCGCCTCGCTGGCATAGCCCTGACCGCGCTTGGCCGGATCAAAAATGCTCCAGCCCACTTCACGGGTATCGCTATAGCGCTTGGCCTTGAAGTGCACCACATCGCCAATCACCGACCCGCTCTCGTCGCAGATCAGCAAGCGCTCGTGGTCTTCGCTGGAAAAGCCGTCTTCGGCAAAACGTGCACGTACACGTTGCGGGCTGACCATGCGGATCGAGGTATGTTCGCCACGCGCCACCGGGTCGCAGGCCGAGCGCTCCAGTATGGGCAGGTCGGCTTCAGTGACATGGCGCAGGGTAATGCGTTGCGATTGGATCATGCTGAGAAGGGAGTCATGGATGCGGACGGCCATCATAGCAGCCGTGGCCCGTTTTCGCGGCAGCTCAGCCCGCCCCCGGAGTTCGCTGCGCTTTATCGAGGCTAGTGTTTGCCACAATCACCATGCGCGTTTCAAGCCGCCGAATCAGTTGATCCCCTTGCGCAAAATCGGCAAGCACAGCTTGTAGCCCTCGGCATAGGCCGCTTCCAGGCTCATGGTTTCGGCGTCCTTCTTGTCGTAGAAACGATCGAGCAGCGCCTTTTCCATGTCGGACTGCGGCTTGCGCTTGGGCTCGCCGGCTTGGCGGGCTTTCAGGATGCCGCGCGCCACCCTGCCCCACTGCTGGCAGGGGTTGCTCGGGCCATCGTCGACGGTGCCGCTCGCCGGTGTGCTGGCGCCATTCGCATCGACGGGGGCATTTGGCTCTTCGGCATAGGTGGGCTGGGCCAGCAATAGCAGGGTGGCGAGAGACAGCAGGGCGCGCTTCATCGGGGTTTCCTTTGGCTACCGGTATCAGGCGGTGAAGAAAGCATCGACATGAGCCTCGCTCACTTCGGCCAGCGTGGCGGGCGACCAGCGAGGCTGGTGGTCCTTGTCGATCAGCAGGGCACGCACGCCTTCGGCGAAATCGCCCTGGCGGCAGCATTGCTGCGACAAGGTCAGTTCCATATCGAATACTTCGCGCAGCGACATGAATTTCGCCCGCTGCTGCGCCGCCACGATCAGGCGCATCGACGTTGGCGAGCCGGCGGCCAGCTTCTTGGCGCCGGCGCGCAGCCAGTCGTCGCTACCTTCATAGCTCGCTATGGCAGCGACCATCTCGTCTACCGTGTCGTAATCGGTAAATGACTGGATGGCGTCGTAATGGGCGCGGATCGGCGAAGGCGGCAACTCCAGCGCGGCTTCGCGCGCTTCGCCACGCAAGGCGGATGACAACAGGCGGTGATTGACCTTGGGCTCATCTTGCCAGGCAATGGCGCCCAACAAGTCTGGCAGGCGGCTGCGGGTGGCGGAAGGCAGGGCAAAGTCGGCCATGCCGACATAGAGCGCATCGGCGGCATTGAAGGATGCGCCGGTCAAGCCCAGATACAGTCCCAAGCGGCCGGGCAGGCGGCTCAGGAACCACGATCCGCCGACATCGGGATACAGGCCGATGGTGATTTCCGGCATGGCAATGCGCGAGCGCTCGGTCACCACCCGGTGGCTGGCGCCCGCCATCAGGCCGACGCCGCCACCCATCACGATTCCATGGCCCCAAGCCAGTATCGGCTTGGCGTAAGTATGAATGGCGTAATCGAGTTCATATTCCTCGCGGAAAAACGCCTCAGTGGCGGGAAAGTCACCGGCCTTGATCGCATGGTGCACCGCCACCACATCGCCGCCGGCGCAGAAAGCCTTTTCGCCGGCGCCTTGCAGCACGACGCACACCACCGCTGGGTCGCGCTGCCAGGCGTCAAGCTGCGGGCTCAGCAGGCGGATCATGTCCAGCGACAGGGCGTTATGGCTTTTCTCGGCATTAAGGGTGGCAACGGCAATCTGCTTGCCATGGCTGGCGGGCCAGAGTTCGAACAGGACGGAATCAGTCATGGTATTTTCGGGTGTCGAATCGTGTGTGGTGTATGGCAATGGCGGCGCGATAGAAGCGCAACGATGCCCGGCAGTTCAAACCCAGCCACCGGGCAGGATCAATCAGCAATTCTTCCACACCGGCTTGCGCTTCTCCAGAAACGCCTTCACGCCCTCGGCCTGGTCTTCGCTGTCGAACAGATCGACGAACATTTCGCGCTCCAGCGGCAGTGCCGACCACATCGGCTGGTGGCGGGCGGCCTGGATCAACTTCTTGCAGGCGGTAACCGAGGTCGGGCTTTGCTTGGCGACCTTCTCGGCCAATTCCAGCGCCTTTTGCCGTGCTTCGCCGGTGGGCACTACTTCTTCCACCAAGCCGATGCGCAAGGCGGTGGCGGCATCGACGCGTTCGCCGCACAGAATCATCCGCTTGGCCCAGCCCTCACCCACCAGCCAGGGCAGATGCTGGGTGCCCAAGCCGCCGGGCAGCAGGCCGACGGTAGCTTCGGGCAGGGCCATCACCGCGTGTTCTTCAGCAATGCGAATATCGCAGGCCAGCGCGCACTCCAGCCCGCCGCCCATGGCATAGCCATTGAGCGCAGCAATGCTCACGCCACGGAACTGCGCCAACGCTTCGAAAGCCTGGCCAAAATAGTTGATCATTTGCCGGGCGCGCGCCTTGTCGCCCGAGCCGAAGACATTGAGGTCGGCGCCGGCGCTGAAGAATTTCGGGCCGTCGCCGGTAATCACCAGCGCGTAAACATCGCGATCGGCATTCAGGCTGGCGATCAGCGCCTTCAGGGCCGGCAGGCTTTGTTCGGTCCAGGTATTGGCCGGCGGGTTCTTGATGGTCAGCACCACGGTATGGCCGATGCGTTCGACCTGCAGTTGTTCTGTGCTCAATGTGTCAGCCATGGGGCGCTCCTTGTCATCGAATGGGCGACACTATAACGCCATGCGCTTCGCTGCGCTGCAGATTGACGCCAGCGTCAATTTGTCGCCACACTGGCGCGTTTTTTCAACCCGATATGCAAGGATTCATGATGAACCGTCTCGCTGCCCTCACTGCCGCCCTGCTGGCCTGCGCTGCCTTTGCTGCCGAACCAGCCCCGGCTGCGCCAGCTGCACCGGCCGCGCCTTCTGCTACCGCAGCCGCCATCGCTGCTGCCAAGCCCGTATGCGAAAAGCCGGAATACCCGGGCCGCTTGGCTGATCAGTCGAAAATCGACCGCTTCAACAAGAAGTACAAGGCTTATGGCGACTGCATGCGTAAATTCATCGATGAGCAAAGCGCCATCTCGAAAGCCGCCGCCGATGCGGGCAACAATGCCATCAATGAATTCAACGCCTATGTGAAGGCTGTGAACGAGCAGGCAGGCAGCAACTAAGCCTCGACCCGCGCCTGCAGCTGCACAGCTGGCTAGCAGGTAAATCCTGTATTCACAGAGAACAGTGAGAACGCGGAGCGCATCGGGCAAGGCCAATATCGATCTGCCTTTCTCTGTGTGCTCTGTGGTCTCGGTGCCCTCTGTGTCTACCGATGTTTGGGGATGCCGATTCCTTCGCCGCCCCCGAACCATTGCCGCGTTCGCGGCTAAAGCCGCACCTTAAGCTCTGCACTGCGCGCCCTGAATCGGTGATTACGCGCAGAGTGATTGCTGTGTAGGAGCGGCGTGAGCCGCGGCGATAGGGGTGGTGGGGGGGGTAGCCGCGGCAAAAGAGGGTGGGGCCCCGGCGGAGTAGGC
>NZ_JAYRLZ010000226.1:0-6981 GCF_041904975.1 Chitinimonas sp.
GCTGGACCGCCTCAACCGCTCGCCGGTCCTGCCGATCGAGCGCCTGAAAATGCTGGAACTGCTGCGTGACCCGGTGGCCATGCTGCAAGAAGAAAATGCCAAGCGCTATTTCGGCAAGCCTTTTCCGCTTGCCGACACCGAAAACACCATCTGGCGCGGCAATGTACGGCTGTGGCTGGCCATGAGCACCGGCTACCGCCGCTGCTGGCAGGCGGCCATCCATAACGAGGTCACGGTACTGGAGCATGGCGCCCTGTGCGCGCAGCGCGCCCTGCGCTACGCCGCCCTGGCGATACGCGAGCACCATCTCGCCTACCGCATGGTGCCGAATGAGCGCTGGCAAGACTTGTTCGCACTGTATGCCCTGGCAGCGCAGACCGATATCGCCAGCAAGATCGTCAAGGACAGCCTGAACCGGCAGACCGAGCTGTCCTCATGCAACGCCGCTTTCCTGCAAGCCCTGCTGCTGGCCTCGGCCAACCCCAGCGCCATGCCGGTACGCCAGATCGCCTGGACCGACAAGCTGATCGATCGCTGGTCGAACCAGGCCAGCCTGCAGGCCGAATTGCCTGCCGACACGCAGCGCGGCGTGCTGGCAATCAATCTGGAACAGCCTGGCGAAATCCGCCGCCATGATCCACCGCCCACCGGCGAGACATGGCGCTATCTCGATATCGACCCGATCGCCCGCAGCATCAAAAAGCGCATCAAATACCTGCGGGCGGGCGAATCACCTGCCCAGCTGGGCCTCGGTGAAGAGTATGCCAACGAGAATGCCGAGCAGTTCCTGACCAATCTTTACCAGGAGTGGTGCGACCTGCCGATCGAGCGCGGCATGCAGCGGCGCAGCGGGCCAACTGACAGCCTCGGGCAGCTCTGCCTTGGGCTCAATAATGTGCACCATGCCATCGGCGGCAAACGCTTTGCCCAGCCCGATGAGCTATCGGAAGTGCGCGGCCGCGCCATCGCCGACTTTCAGCTGTTCGGCGGTCAGGCGCAGCATCTGGTCAAGCAGGCCGCCAAAGAGCCGGAAAGCTTGCCGGAGCTGGAACACTGGCAGGTGGACAATGAAAGCGCCCTGGGCTTCAAACTGAGCCGGCACGAGCCTGGCGGCCGACTGATCCACAATATGCTGGTGGCGGTGCGACCGCGTCCGGAACAGCAACTGGTCGCCGGCACCGTACGCTGGTTGCTGGAAGGCGCCAATGGCGACCTGACCATAGGCGTGCGCATCCTGCCCGGCATGCCGCAAGCGATCGGCGTACGTGCCACCGGCCTCAATACCTTCAGCAACCGCTTCACCCAGGCGCTCTTGCTGCCGGAAATGCCGGCCTTGCATGCCTTGCCCAGCCTGCTGCTACCGCCCACCTGGTTCAAGCAGGGCCGCATTATCGAGGCGCATGTGCAAGGCCAGGTGGTCAAGCTCAAGCTCGAGCAATTGATCGAGCGCGGCAGTGATTTCGAACGGGTGGCTTTCCACGGCGAATTGCCGACTTGAATCAAGCGGGATACCAAAACGCCGCATGCTTGCCGCAATCAGGAATGGGCGATACGGCGCCCGCTTTTCCGGCTCAAGGTTTGGCTGGCGCCTCGGGTGCTGCATTGGCCGGTGCATCGGATGATGTGGGCGCGGCAGCATCGTCGTCATCGCCGAATTTGAGCGGCTCGGGCGGATTGCCATCCCACACCAGGCTGTAGCGGCGTTGCAGATAGCTGTCGCGCACGAAGCTGTATTCATCCCCAAAGCTTGCTTCGTCGACCACGGCCGTTGCCGACAACAAGCTGGCGCGCAAATTGACGAATTTCAGGCCGCTCAGGCTGTTTTTAACCGGACGATTCGGCACGGCGCGCAACGGATCCATCCAGTAGCCGCCAACCCAGTCGGCACTATCGCGCAAGGTCTTGGAGCCGATAAACGGCGCAACGATGTATGGCCCGGACCCCACCCCCCAATGACCGAGCACGGTACCGAAGTCGGCCTTGTGCTTGGGCAGTTCTGCCTGGCTCGCCACATCGAACACACCCAACAGGCCAACCGTGCTGTTGATCAACACCCGCCCCAGATCCTTACCGGCATCGGAAACCTTGCCCTGCAGCAGGTTCGATGCGCCGATATACACATCTTCCAGATTGCCGAAGAAATTGCTGGCGCCGGTACGCACAACCGTTGGCGTCACCGCCACATAGCCCTGGGCAATCGGCTTGACCACGGCGCTATCCACCGCGCGATTGAAGGCGTAGATGGGCCGATTGATCGGCTCAAGCGGATCGTAGTGATTGGCAGGCGTTGCACAACCAAACAACAACATGGGCAAAGCGGGAAGCAGGTAGAGGGGGCGCATGGCATCACTCGATCACATGGTTTGCAGGGATAGGGCAGCAGCAAGGCGCCGGTCGGGCCACGCCAATTGACGGGCGCCACAAATCAGACATGCCGGCGCTACTGAAATGCTGCTTACAGCATAGCGAAGCGCAACAGCAATCGGCGCCAAACGCTCGAAATTCCGGCACCGGCGCCACACAAGCAATGCGCCGGGCGCGCCGTATCAGGCACTTTCCAGTGGCAGGAATTCTTCTACGCCATACAAGCCCGCCAAGCTCAACAGGCTGGCTGGCGGATTACGCAGAAACAGGCGATGGCCCGCCGCCATGGCGGCCCGCTGCCAATGCAGCAGCAGGCTGATCGCCGCAGAGTCGATTTCATTGATGGCCGACAGGTCCAGAATCACCTGATCCTGCGTGAGACTAGGCGCCACCTCACGCTCCACCCGGCTGATCGACTCCAGCGTCAGGCTGCCCGCCAGAGAAATGGTGGTTGCCATATCAGGCCGGCGTCTTGGTTGGCAGGGCGGCATTGCGATCCACCAAGGCCTTGACCAGGCCGTCGATACCGCCCTTCTGGATGGTCTGGTTGAAACTGGTGCGGTAATTGGTTACCAGGCTGACGCCTTCCACCGTGACGTCGTACACCTTCCACGCACCGTTGGCCTTATACAGGCGATAGTCGATCGGGAAGGGCTGGCCGCCTGTAACCTGCACTTCGGTCTTGACCGTCACATCGGCATCGGAATCGGCCATCTTGACCGGCTTGACATCGATAGCCTGGATCTTGTTGGCCGACAAGGCGGTAGAGTAGGTGCGGATCAGCAGAGTCTTGAATTCACGGGTCAGCGCGGCCTGCTGTTCTGGCGTGGCTTCTTTCCAGTAGCGGCCGACGGCCAGGGCGGTGATGCGGGTGAAATCAAAGTTGGGCAGGGCTTTTTGCTCGACAACTTCACGAAAGCGCTTGTCGGTGGCAGTCAGGTTCTCTTTTTTGATAACGTCAAGCACGTCCTTGCTGGTATTGCGGACCAGCGATTCCGGCACAGGCACCTCCGCCGCAATGGCGCTGAGTCCCAACACGAACAGCAAGGCAGTAAACAGTTTGCGCATGGTGATTCCTTAATCAGTTATTTGCCGGCAGCCGGTGTGGCAGCGGGCTTATTCTCGTCGGCCTTGCTTAACATGAACTGACCGATCAATTTTTCAAGTACCAGCGCCGAAGAAGTCAGGGTAATTTTGTCACCGGCCACCAGCATTGCCTCATCGCCACCCGGCGTCAGGCCAATGTATTGGTCACCCAGAATGCCGGAGGTGAGGATTTCAGCCGACGAATCCTTGCTGAAGTGAAAATGCTGCTCGAGATCGATCGCCACCACCGCACGATAGGTCTTAGGGTCGAGCTGGATGGCCGACACCCGGCCCACCACCACGCCCGCACTCTTGACCGGCGCCCGCACCTTCAAGCCACCGATATTGTCGAATGCCGCCGAAACCCGGTACACCGCTGCCGCATTGCCGGTAGAGACACTGCTTACCCGCAAGGCCAGAAACGCCATGGCAGCCATGCCAAGCACCACGAACAGGCCGACCCAGAAGTCGTAAACCCCACGATTCATCTTAAATTCCCCGGAACATGAATGCGGTCAGGACAAAATCCAGACCGAGAATAGCCAGCGACGACGTCACCACCGTACGGGTAGTGGCCCCGGACACGCCCTCGGCGGTAGCCGGCGCGTCATAGCCTTCGAATACAGCGATCACCGATACGGCAGCGCCAAATACCACGCTCTTGATCAAGCCATTGAGCACATCGAGGCGCAGGTCCACCTGGGCCTGCATCTGCGACCAGAATGAGCCGGCGTCGACACCGATCCACAACACCCCGACCACATAGCCACCCAGAATGCCCATGGTGGAAAACAACAGGGCCAGCACCGGCATGGAGAACACCCCTGCCCAGAAGCGCGGTGCCACCACCCGGGCGATCGGATTGACCGCCATGATCTCCATCGCCGCCAGCTGCTCAGTAGCCTTCATCAGACCGATTTCTGCCGTGATGGCCGAGCCGGCGCGACTGGCAAACAACAGCCCCGCCACCACCGGCCCCAGTTCACGCAAGAGGCTGAGCGCCACCATCACGCCCAGCGCCTCGGATGCGCCATAGCGCTGCAAGGTGTCATAGCCCTGCAGGCCCAGCACCATGCCGACGAACAATCCGGATACCAGAATGATCACCAGCGACAGCACGCCGGTGAAGAACACCTCGCGGATGATCAGGCTGAAGCGGCGAAACGCCGTACCGGAATGCCACAGCAGCGCACACAGAAAGCGGGCACCGAAGCCGAGCTTGATCAGCGCATCAACAAAGGGATTGCCGAGCCTGCTTATACGATTCGCCATCCAGTCAAGCACGTTCAATCCCCATCAAATCTTCACAGTAAGGGCGCGCCGGATACTGGAACGGCACCGGGCCATCCGGTTGCCCGCCGACAAACTGCTTCACGAAAGGCTCATCGGAGGCGCGGATCTCGTCCGGCGTGCCTTCGGCAACGATCTTGCCCTCGGATACGAAATAGACGTAGTCGACGATCATCAGCGACTCGATCACATCATGGGTGACCAGGATCGACGTGGCGCCAAGCGCGTCATTGAGCTGGCGGATCAATTGGCCGATCACCCCGAGCGAAATCGGATCGAGACCGGCAAACGGCTCGTCATACATGATCAACATCGGATCCAGCGCAACGGCGCGCGCCAGCGCCACACGGCGCGCCATGCCGCCCGACAGCTCGGACGGCATCAGCTTGGCGGCGCCGCGCAGGCCGACCGCATTGAGCTTCATCAGCACCAGATCGCGGATCATCGACTCGGGCAGATCGGTATGCTCGCGCATCTGAAACGCCACGTTGTCAAAAACCGACATATCGGTGAACAAGGCACCGAACTGGAACAGCATGCCCATCTTGCGGCGCAAGGCGTACAGATCCTCGGGTTCGAGATGATGAACCACCTGACCGCCAACCCGCACTTCGCCACGCGATGGCTTGACTTGCCCGGAGATCAGACGCAAAAGTGTTGTTTTTCCACAACCAGAACCACCCATAATGGCCACCACTTTGCCCTTGGGAATGGACAAACTGATGCCTTTCAAAATGGTGCGACGATCGTAAGCAAAGGTGACGTTGTCGATATCGACAAGCGGGGAGGCGGGCACGGCAAGGGCGCTCTGGGGCATTGGGTTGTCGATTTTAAGGCAAGGCAATATCCGACAACAATAGTCAACTTTCGTTCACGTTGCAGTGCAACAACAAGCCGAGTCAGTTGCAGGAAAATATATAGGTGGTGTTAGGATTGTTGAAACTTCGACGGTACTGAGTAATTTTGGATACACAGCGCCCTGGCCTACTGGTAGTCGATGACGACGCGTTGATACGCGACAGCCTCAGCTTTGTGCTGGGCGGAGACTATATGGTCCGTTGCGCTACCAATCGCCAGGAGGCCATTGCCCTGGCCAGCTCGGTGGAATTCCTGCCGCAGCTTGCCTTGGTCGACTTGGGCCTGCCGCCCGACCCGCACCGGCCTGACGAAGGTTTTCGCCTGATCGTCGAGTTGGCCGCCCTGCTTCCCGATATCAAGATCCTCGCCCTGTCCGGCCAGACCTCGGCCCACAATGCCCGCCATGCCCGCACCCTCGGCGCAGTGGACTTCATCGAAAAGCCGGCAGCACCCGACACCCTGCGCAATACGCTAGCCCGTGCCTTGAACTGGCGCAGTGCCGATGCCCAGCTAGCCAGTCAGCTCGACATTGCCGGCCTGATCGGCCAGCACCCCTTGATGGAGCGCTTGCGGCGCCAAGTGCATCAGTTTGCCGCCTCGCCGTTTCCGGTGTTGATCAGTGGCGAATCCGGCTCGGGCAAGGAGGCGGTAGCCAAGGCCCTGCACCAGCAGTCGCCGCGCTCGGCCCAGCCTTACTTGGCCCTCAACTGTGCCGCCCTGACCGAAAGCCTGATCGAAGCCACCCTGTTCGGCCACGCCAAGGGCGCCTTCACTGGCGCCAGCACTGCCAAGGCAGGCTATTTCGAAGAGGCCAGCGAAGGCACGCTGTTTCTCGACGAGGTTGGAGAGCTGCCCTTGAATGTGCAAGCCAAGCTATTGCGCGTGCTGGAAAACGGTGAATACCAGCGCCTGGGCGAAACACAAAGCCGCCAGAGCAAGGCGCGCGTGGTGGCGGCCACCAATCGGGACTTACGCAAACTGTCGCGCAGCGGAGAGTTTCGCGCCGACCTGTATCACCGCCTGTCGGTACTCAGCATCGAAACCCCGCCACTGCGTGATCTGGGCGAGGACCGCCAGCTATTGCTCCAGCACTTTATCCGCCACTATGCCTTGCAGCTGGCGGCGCAGCCGTTCCGGCTAGCCGAGGAGGCCAGCCATAGCTGGTCGGCCTACGACTTTCCCGGCAATGTGCGCGAGCTGCGCAATATCGTTATCCGCCTGCTGGCCAAATACCCCGGCGGTACGATCACCCAGGCCATGCTGGCCGATGAGTTCGACGCGGAATCGTTTTCCGCGCCACAGACCGAAACCGCGCCAGCCTCCGCCCCGCCCGATCCGGGCGATGCCATGCGCCAGCTGCGCGAGGCACGCGACTTTCATCTT
>NZ_JAYRLZ010000227.1:0-6917 GCF_041904975.1 Chitinimonas sp.
CATAGGGCGAGCGTTCGAAGCCCGATGCGACAAAGCTGCGTCCCAAGCGCCGGACAAAATGGCCGGTGCCGCAGCCAAAATCGAGTACCGTGCCTCCCGCGATCCAGCGCTGCGCCAGTCGTTGATAAAACCACAGCGCCGGGCGGTCGCCGTCCTGTCCATTGCCCTGATAGTAGTGCTGGTCGAACGATTGGCTCATGACCGCCCTTTCGATTGCCAGCTCAGCGTGGTATTGGCGCCGGGCGGCAGCACCAGACGCTCTGAATATCCAAGGCGGCCATCGGTTGACTGATACCTGAGCTGCACTACCACCCGTTGATCCAGCCGTATCTTGAAACGCTGCGTCCCCTGCGCCGCCATCGGAATTGCACCGCGCAGCGCGTCCGGCTCATGAACCAGCAAGGTGTACAGACCATCCGGGCGGGGCCCGAAATGCCAGCTGAAGATATCGTTGCTCAGGGAAATGTCCAGCGACAATGGCATGGTCTCGATCGTGCGCGAGCGCCAGTCCGCCAGCATCGGCGCAAGGTCGATAGCCCGCATGCAGCCACAGGCCTCGTCGTAGCGGTGGATCGGCCTGGTTTCACCCACCAGCATCGATTCGTCGTAAGCCTGTGCCGGTGCCGAGGGAGACTGACTGTTGAACTCCCGCAGCTTCAGCAGGTCGGCGCGATACCAGAAGACGCCAGATAACAAGGGATCGGTCAGCAATACAGTGTCTGCGCCGGCCAACCACAAAAACCGCCCCTGCACATCAAAGCGCTGATTGGCGGCAGCCACTGGCAACATGGCCTGCTTGCCCTGATGAAATCCGCCCAGGGCAAGGGTCGCCAGCAACAGGCAGGCCAGCGGGGAGGCCCGACCCGGCAGGCGCCGGCACAGCATGCCGGCGGCAGCGCCGGTTGCCATCACCAGCGCCCACCAGAACAGAAACAGGAAGCGGTTCGGACTATCCACCCCCGGCTTGACCATCAAAGGCACCAGCGGTGCCACCAGCAGGCCCAAGGAAGCGAGCATGGCAGGCAATCGGCCTTCCCGCAGCAACACCAGAACAGCAATCAGCAAGGCGGCATAAGCCGGCCACGCAAACATGCCGCTGCCCAGCAGCAGTTCCGGAAACTGGCGAGCGGTGTGCCAGACAAGCGCCATCGAAGGGAGCTCGGTAGCATAGCCGCTCTGTCCAAGGCTGCCGAGCATATGCCAGCGCCACAGCATATATGCTGCAAACGTCAGGAAAAATGGGGCGGCCCGGCCCAGGCGATCACGCCATGCCCCGGTCAGCAGCAAGGGCAGCAGGAAGGGCAGCGGGACGTACACCTCCTTGGCGAGGCAGGCGAGCAAGTAGAACCCGGTGCCCGCCCAGATCCAGATCCGGCCAGCCGGACTGCGCATCAAGCACAGCAAGGCCGCCATCATGAAGCCCAGCCCTTCGATGTAGTGGCGCGACATCAACTGCCCCGCAAGCTGCGTACTTGGCGCGCCCAGCAAGAATGCAAGGGCGCCGCACAGGGCGGCGCTGGCAGAGAGATACCGGCGCAGCAAGAGATAGCCAAGTGTGGCGCAAGCGGCGAGCGAGACCAGCTGATGCCAGTAAAACCCCTTCGGCGACAGGCCGAATAACCGGTAATCCACGCCGAAGGAAAAATAGGCCCAAGGGGTGAAGTTGGTCGTCGCAACAGACTTCCAGACCGAGGCGTGAAAAAAATACTGCAAGGGCGAATGTTCGATGGCAAATCGCAGAACCGACGGATCGTCAAACCGCCACCAAGCGCTCAACACATCATGGTGGAGAGCAACCGAGATCAGCAGCAGCAAAGCAAACAGACATGCCGTAGTCAGCCAGCCCTGGCGAGGCATCGGCCGATGCTTGTGAATTCCGTCGGGCTTCATTGGAAACATCTGGTCATTGAAAGGCTCCAGCCGGCATCGCCCAGCCCGGAAGGGGTTGCATGTGGCATCGTTTACACCGCCAGCCCGAAGGCAAGCATCACCACCAGCAGCAATACCCAGCTGGTACGGTCACGGACAGCAAACAGCACCGGGTCGTCATGCATACCTCCTCGGTGAGCCAACATCCAGGCACGGGCAATCCAGTACCACAGGGCCGGGCAGGCCAGCCAGATGTAATGCGGCTGACGATATAGCGTCTGAACGCTGCTGCTATTGATATACAGGGCCAGGATCAACACCGAACCATAGGCGGCGGCAGTGCCGAGCGAGGCCAGCATTTCAATATCGCCAACATGGTAGCCCCGGCCCGGGGCCTGGATGAAACAGTCGCGACGGCGCATGTCGATCAACTCGCCATAGCGCTTGAGCAACGCCAACCCGCCAAACAGCGACATGGAAAATGCCAGCAGCCAGAACGATAGCGGCACACCGATGGCAGCGGATCCGGCAACAATGCGCAAGGTATACAGCGCGCCCAGCAACAGTACATCGACCATCAACAAGCGCTTGAGAGTGATCGAGTACGCCAGGGTCAGCACTAGATAAGCCGATAAGACCTGCACGAATGCCGGGCCCAGGCCACTGGCCAGCCCGAAGGCTGCAAGCACCAGCAAAAACGCTGCAGCGCCGGCTTGCGGCAGACCCAGCTGCCCGGCCGCCAAGGGACGTAAGCGCTTGCGCGGGTGCAGGCGGTCATCCCCCAGATCCAGCATATCGTTTAACAGATAGATGGCCGACGCCAGGGCGCAAAAGGCCAAGCCTGCCAGCAGCACCGCCTGCACACTGGCCGCAGACCAACTATGTGCGGCAAACATGGGCAGGACGATCAGCAGGTTTTTCAGCCACTGGTGCAAACGCATGGCCTTGATCAAATTCGGCAGTGCCGGAGGCTTGCCGGCAAACGAGCGCTCGATGGGCGCCAATGCTGCCGCCTGCTCCATCACGCTGGCGCCGGCATTGACCGGTACCGCGCCGGCTGCCGTCTGCCACACCGGCAGGTCCGCGCGGTCATTGCCGACATAGCTGTAGCCGCGCTCGCCAAAACGGGCTATGGCCCGCTCCGCCTTGCGGGGTCCTTTCAGATTCAACCGCTGGTCGCTAGCCCAGATTTCATCAAACAGGCCCAGGTGGTCTGCAACCGCTTGGGCGTATCGCAGATTCGAGGCGGTGGCGAGTATCAGGAAGCGCCCCTGCGCGCGCTGAGCACGCAGCCAGTCAAGCAAGGGCAAGTTATACGGAAGCGCGCTGACATCCAGGGCCACCCTGCTGGCTATCTCATGCTTAAGCGATGCGATGCCGCGCAACAGCCAGACCGGCATCCGCAAGGCATCCAGCGGACGCTCCAGCACGAGTCGCAGAGCGGACTCATGCAGCAAATCGGCATGGATCAGCGAACCATCCAGATCAACGATTAGCGGCGGCAGCGACATTGCTCTCCCTGAAAGGTGGCCAACAGCCTGCCGACTTACCGGAACAGGCAGGGGAACTCCGGCTGCGCATCATAAGGTACTTTTCTGCCCGAAGTTGTGAGCCAGTTCACAGTGGCAGCCATATTCCGACCTGCCGGCCAAGGCTGGCGCAGGCAATAAAAAACCCGTGTCGGCGCTGGCCGGCACGGGTTTTTTCCACATGGATTCGCGAGACGCAAATCGCTTACAGCGAGTAATACATGGCAAATTCGACCGGATGGGTGGTCATGCGGAATTTCTGCACTTCTTCCATCTTCAGTTCGATATAGCTGTCGATCCAGTCATTGCTGAACACGCCGCCACGGGTGAGGAACTCGCGATCCTTGTCGAGGGCTTCCAGCGCCATTTCCAGGCTGTGGCAGACCTTGGGGATCAGCTTGTCTTCTTCTGGTGGCAGGTCGTACAGATTCTTGTCCATCGGGTCGCCCGGGTGGATCTTGTTCTGCACGCCATCCAGACCCGCCATCATCAGGGCGGTGAAGGCCAGGTAGGGGTTGGCCAGTGGATCGGGGAAGCGCGCTTCGATACGGCGCGCCTTGTCGGATGCCACGTAAGGAATGCGGATCGAGGCCGAGCGGTTCTTCGCCGAGTAAGCCAGCATCACCGGGGCTTCGTAGCCTGGCACCAGGCGCTTGTAGGAGTTGGTACCGGGGTTGGTGATGGCGTTCAGCGCCTTGGCGTGCTTGATGATGCCGCCAATAAAGTACAAGGCAAACTCGGAAAGTCCTGCATAACCATTGCCGGCGAACAGGTTCTTGCCATCCTTCCAGATGGAACAATGCACATGCATGCCGCTACCGTTATCGCCAACGATAGGCTTGGGCATGAAGGTAGCGGTCTTGCCGTACTGGTGGGCAACGTTGTGCACCACGTACTTCAGGCGCTGAGTCCAGTCGGCGCGCTGCACCAGGGTGCTGAACTTGGTACCGATTTCATTCTGGCCGGCAGTCGCCACTTCGTGGTGGTGCACTTCAACCGGGATGCCCAGCTCTTCCAGCGCCAGGCACATGGCCGAGCGGATATCCTGGAACGAATCGACCGGAGCCACCGGGAAATAGCCGCCCTTGACGCCGGGGCGGTGACCGGTATTGCCCGAGTCGTAGTCTTCCGACGAGGACCAGGCGGCTTCTTCGGACTTGATCTTCACATGGGTGCCCGACATATCGGTGCCCCAGGTGACGCTGTCGAAGATGAAGAATTCAGGTTCCGGGCCAAAGAAGGCGGTGTCGCCCAGGCCCGATGCCTTCAGATAAGCCTCGCCACGCTTGGCGATGGAACGTGGATCGCGGTCGTAGCCCTTGCCATCGGTCGGGTCGATTACGTCGCAAGTAATGAACAGGGTGGGTTCGTCATAGAACGGGTCGATGGCGGCGGTGGAAGCATCCGGCATCAACAGCATGTCGGAAGCCTGAATACCCTTCCAGCCGTGAATCGACGAGCCATCGAAAGCGTGGCCGCGCTCGAACCACTCTTCATCCACCACATGAGCCGGCACCGAAACATGCTGCTCCTTGCCCTTGGTATCGGTAAAGCGCAGATCAACGAAACGGATGTCGTTTTCCTGAATTTGCTTGAGTACGTCAGCGACCGCCATGTGCATTACTCCTGATTGAAAGGCTTGGGGACCGGCGTATCTGCCGGCAGGGATTGTGGATTGTAGAGATTTGTTGCGTATCTTGCTTGCGCTGCGCCGCTTTAAGCAGAAACCATGCCATGCACCGAAACAGCGCTGGAGCCAACAGCTACGCTTCATCAGCGCACAAGCAACGCACCATTACGATGCGCCGGCAATATGAATGCACTATTTCTGTGCATTCGCAGTGTTCGCAGCGATCTTTGCCATAATCGGGTAACCATTGCAGCCAAGGAAAGCATCATGAGCCAGAACAGCGACATCCTGCGCCAGGCGCGCGCCCGCGCCCAGGCGCACAACCTGCCCTACTCCGGCGCACTTACCCCCACCGAGGCACACACCCTGCTCGGCGCCTTGCCGGCGGTCAAGCTGGTTGATGTGCGCACCGCCGCCGAGTGGCAGTTTGTTGGCAGCCCCGATGGCGCGGTCAAGATCGAGTGGAAATCCTGGCCCGGCATGACAGCCAATCCAAACTTCCTTGAGCAGCTCAAGCACCAGGTAGACAGCGAAGACGTGCTGCTGTTCCTGTGCCGTACCGGCGGCCGCTCGCACGAGGCAGCAGCGCTGGCCGCCGAGCATGGCTTTGCCGAGTGTTACAACGTGCTGGAAGGCTTTGAAGGCGATCGCGATGCCAAGGGCCAGCGTGGCGGCGTAAATGGCTGGAAGGCGCACGGCCTGCCCTGGTCGCAGGGCTGATATGCGCAACGCGCTTATCGTCGTAATGATCATCGGTGCGCTGGGCTGGTGGCAGCAAGATCGCGTCAAAAGCTGGTTTCAGCAGGGCAAGGCGCAAGTTGCCGGCGACAAGGCCAAGGCAACTACCGTCTACCAGTGGCGCGATACCCATGGCCAGCTGCAGTTCGGCGACACGCCGCCGCCCGGCGTGCACGCCAAGACACTGGCACTCAAGCCGCTCAACACCATGAAGGGCACCCCGGCAGTCACGCCTGAAACCGGCACGCCGGGCAAGGGCGAAGCCAGCACCAAGCCCTGCGAAGAAGCCGATCCGCAAGCACAGGCCAACTGCATCAAGGCGCAAACCGCCCCGCGCAATCTGGCGCTGGAACGCATCGAATCCACCCTCAGCAAGTAAAGGTCATCATGACGGATCGTTACGCCATCATCGGCAACCCGGTGGCGCACAGCAAATCGCCAGCCATCCACGCCGCCTTTGCGCGGCAGACCGGGCAAAAACTCGTGTACGAGCGCCGCGAAGCGCCGCTGGACGCCTTTGCCGATAGTGCCGCCGAGTTTTTTGTCATGGGCGGCATGGGTTGCAATGTCACCGTACCGTTCAAGGAAGCCGCCTGCGCGTTTGCCAACCGGCTGAGTGATCGCGCCCGGCTGGCCGGCGCAGTCAATACCCTGTGGCTGGATGACGACGGCGTGTTTGGCGACAACACCGATGGTGCCGGCCTGGTGCGCGACCTCAAGCGCCACCTTGATCTGCGCGGGCGACGCATCGTGCTGCTGGGCGCCGGCGGTGCTGCACGCGGGGTGATTGCCCCGCTGCTGGCCGAGCAGCCGGCCAGCCTGCACATCGCCAACCGCAGCGCCGACAAGGCCATTGCTCTGGCGGCACACTTCCAGTCCGGCCTGCTCAGCGCCAGCGGTTTTGCCGAACTGGCGCAGCCGTTCGATCTGGTGATCAACGCCACCTCGGCCAGCCTGGCCGGCGAGCCACTACCGTTGGCCATCAGCCTGTGGCAAGCCGAAACGATTGCCTACGACATGATGTATGGCAAGGAGGAAACCGCCTTCTTGCGCCGGGCCCGCGAAGGCGGCGCCGCCACCCGGCTCGATGGACTGGGCATGCTGGTGGAGCAGGCGGCGGAGGCGTTCTTTCTGTGGCGCGGGGTGCGGCC
>NZ_JAYRLZ010000228.1:0-6843 GCF_041904975.1 Chitinimonas sp.
CTGAAACGTCGCTTGCAAGCGCACGATTGCGCATAGCCGGTTGGCAGCGACCATAAATGCAAAAGGCGACGCTATGTCGCCTTTGCGGTGCCGGTTGCTCCCGGCGTTGGCATACCCGGATGCCAGAGAATCGGGCTAAATGTGCATTGCGCCCGTGTGTAGTGCGTAATCGCTGGCGCGCCGACCGAAAGATGCGCGTTGTTCACCGCCAATCAGTGCCAGGTTCAACATCCGCCATTCCCGCTCATCCTGAGGAATGGGTGCCCGGCGAGACTGCTGGCGGCGGTCGGGGCCTTGATAGCCAGACAAATCATGGGAAGCAAGGGATGCGGTCAAATAGGCTCCTTCCTTGACTGCGCGGTACGACTGCGCCGCCGAGCTTCCAATGTAGGCGCTTTGCGCCGGATGGGCAGCTCCGTTCATCGGGAATTCAGCTTCAGTCGGGCAGCCAGGCAAAGCGCCGCAGATCGATGCGGCCTGCGCCATCAAACTCCACTGCCTCTGCTTCCAGCAAAACGCGCTGCAAATCGTCCGAGCCGTCCAGCCCGCGCGGGCTGATACGGCCCTCGCCATTCACCACCCGCCACCACGGCACCGCCTGCTCATCAGGCAATCGCTTCAGCGCCACGCCGACGTGGCGCGCATGGCGCGGCAGGCCGGCGGCGCGTGCCACCGCCCCGTAACTCATCACCCTGCCCGGCGGAATCTGCTGGATCACTCGCAAAAATGCCTGATCAAGCGCTGAAGCGGATCGCGATATTGCTGACATGAATTTCCTTGGCTGAGGCATGACGCCATCTGTTCGTCCAGGCGCAGATAAACAAAACCCGCACCACGCACGCCACGCATGATAGCGTGCCAAGTTTTCGCCGCTCGCTGAATTCATGCTTTTCCGCCTGCTTGGTGCAGCCCACCTGGGCGCGCAGCGCTACTTGAGCTCGTTGCCACCCACCATTCATAGCCTTGCGCTTGCCGTATTCGTCAATCGCGTCGGTGGCGCCGCCAAGGCCTTTTTCGCCCTCTACCTGCATGATGCACGCGGCATCGAGCTGACTACCGTCGGCCTGCTGCTATCGATCAACGGCGCCGGCGTGGTGGCTGGCAGCTTTCTGATGGGCATACTCAGCGATCGCTGGCCCACTCGCAAACTGATTGTGTTTACCCTGCTTGCCAGCGGTCTCAGCTTGCTGCTGCTCGCCGTCGTTACCCCGCTGTGGCTGATCGGCATCCTGCTGGCGGTGGGTGGCCTGCTGGATGGCGGCTTTCGCCCGCTGAACCAGCGCCTGATCATGGAAGCCAGCCCGGAAGCGCAGCGACGCCGCGCCCATGCCACCGTGCGCGCCGCGCTCAACCTCGGCGTCGGGGTGGCCGGCATCGTCAGCGGCTGGTTGGCAGCCTTCGGTTTTGTCTGGGTATTCCTCGCCGATGGACTGGGCTCGCTCGGTGCCGGCGCCTTGCTGGCGCACACGCTGCGCGGCTTCACCCCCTTGCCGGACCCAGCGCGTACCGCCGAGCCGGGTGCCGGCCGGCTACCCTATGGCGATGGCCCGTTCATGCTGCTGTTACTGGCTTCGCTGCTGTTTGCCATCATTTACGATCAGTTCTACAGCACCTACGGCACCTATCTGCGCGATGCCTACCGGCTCGGCCCGGTATGGATCGGTTATATGTACAGCCTCAATGGCGTGATGGTCGGCCTGCTGCAGATCCCGCTCACCGTGTGGACCGAATCATGGGGCTATCGCCTCAATGCCGCGCTGGGCGGGGCGATGATCACCGCTGGCTTTGCCCTGCTTCCCTTCGGAAGCGGCCCGCGGTGGCTCACCGCGACCACCCTCATCTGGACCTTGGGCGAGCTGCTGCTGATGCCCCAGCAGCAGGCCTTGGTGATGCGTCGCGCTGCCACGGGTCGCAGCGGCCATTATTTCGGCCTGTATGCGGCGGTGTGGGGCGGCCGCGGCCTCTTGGCACCGCTATTCGGTACGCAGATCTATGCGCTGGCTGGCGGCAATATGCTGTGGTACGCCTGCGGGGCGCTTGGCCTTGTCGCCCTGCTGGTGCAGCAAGGCGCGATACGGTCGGTGCTGGCGCCGCAAGGCGGCGCGATCAATCCACAATGAACAAGCGGGCGCCCAAGGGTGCGCTGGAGCGATGCGCCTCGGCGCCATCGGCCACCTGGTAGCTCATGCCTGGCGTAAGGACATAGCGACGGCCATCGGCCAGCTCGGTATGCAATTCGCCGTCTAGGCACAGCAGGATATGGCCTTTTTCGCACCAGTGGTCGGCCACATAACCGGCCGAGTAATCGACCATGCGCACGCGGATATCGCCAAAGTGCCGGGTGCGCCAGCGCGCTTCGCCCACGTCGCCGGGGTGGATGGTGGCATCGAGCGTGGCCCAATCGGTGGTGCCAAACGGAATATCAGAAATCTTCATCAAGCATCCTTTCACAACACAGTGTGGCGAGTCAGACAGCAGCCTGTCGCCACCGCCCTGGCTTGGGCCTTGGTAGCCGGCCGCTGCCGCTACAATGGCCGATCTTCAACTGATCTACCGCAAAAATGACAGGCATTCAGCAAGGAATCCGGCTTGGCTTTCTGCTAGCCGGCGCCTACAACATCGGCGGCGTACTGCTGTTTTCGCTGGGCTTTACCAACCAGCGGCTGATGCAACTCGACCCGGTGTTTTCAGCCTTCGGCCTGGCTGCCATTGTGCTATGGGGCGCCGCCTATGCGGCCGTATCGCGCCACTACACGCAATTGAGCGCCCTGCTGTGGGTGTTCTGCCTGGAAAAGCTCCTGTATACCTGCCATTGGTTGCGCTGGTTGCTCAGCGAAGGCCATACCCTGCCCGCGCTATTGGCCGAATCGCCGCTAACCGCAATCTTCTATGCAATTTACGGCGCCGGCGACTTTGGCTTTGCGGTGTTTTTCGCCGCCGTGGCCTGGCAAAACCGTAAAGAAGTCTAGGGAAGCAAACGAACCCACCCGGCTCTGCCGTCGCGCGTGCCGGATGGGAGCGCATCGTTCAGCTACGCGCTAACGCTCGATCTGGCTAACATCGCGCACCGCGCCGGTATCGGCGCTGGTGGTCATGGCGGCATAGGCGCGCAAAGCTGGCGACAACAAGCGATCACGATTCACCGGTTTCCAGCCGGCCGGGCCCTTGGCATTCATGGCGGCGCGGCGCTGCGCCAGCGCTTCGTCGCTGATGGCCAGATGAATGCGGCGATTCGGAATATCGATTTCGATCGTATCGCCCTCTTCCACCAGGCCGATGGTGCCGCCCTCGGCCGCTTCGGGCGAAACGTGCCCGATCGACAAACCCGAGGTGCCGCCCGAGAAGCGGCCATCAGTCAGCAAGGCGCACGCCTTGCCCAGGCCCTTCGACTTCAGATAGCTGGTCGGGTAGAGCATTTCCTGCATGCCGGGGCCGCCCTTGGGGCCTTCATAGCGGATCAGCACCAGGTCGCCGGCGACGATCTGATCGGCAAGGATGGCGGCCACCGCGTCATCCTGGCTTTCGAAGATACGGGCGCGGCCGGTGAAGGTGAGGATGGATTCATCCACCCCGGCGGTTTTCACGATGCAACCGCGCTCGGCGATATTGCCGTACAGCACCGCCAGGCCGCCATCTTGCGAGTAGGCATGCTCCTTGGAGCGAATGCAGCCATTGACGCGATCCAGATCCAGCTCGGGCCAGCGCATGCTCTGGCTAAAGGCAATGGTGGTGGCCACGCCGCCCGGTGCGGCGCTATACAGCTTGTGGGCAGCCGAATCCGCGCCATTGCGCATCACATCCCAGGCATCGAGCGCGGCGCCCATGCTGGGGCTGTGCACGGTTGGCACATCGCGGTGCAACAGGCCGGCGCGATCGAGTTCGGCGAGTATGCCCATCACCCCACCGGCGCGATGCACATCTTCCATATGGTATTTCTGCGTTGCCGGCGCCACCTTCGACAAACAGGGCACGCGGCGCGAAATGCGGTCGATATCGGCCATCTTGAACGGCACGCCCGCCTCACTGGCAGCCGCCAGCAGATGCAGCACGGTATTGGTCGAGCCGCCCATCGCCACATCAAGGCTGATGGCGTTTTCGAATGCTTCAAAGCCGGCGATGGCGCGCGGCAAGACACTGGCATCGTCCTGCTCGTAGTAGCGCTTGGCCAGCTCCACGATCAGCCGGCCAGCTTTCAGGAACAATTCCTTGCGATCCGCATGCGTCGCCAGGGTCGAGCCATTGCCCGGCAGGCTCAGGCCCAACGCCTCGGTCAGGCAGTTCATCGAATTGGCGGTAAACATGCCGGAGCAGGAGCCACAGGTCGGGCAGGCGCTGCGCTCGACGGCGGCAACCTCGTCGTCACTGACCTTATCGTTGGCGGCTTCCACCATGGCATCGACCAGATCGAGCTTGCGGGTGGTGCCCTGCCAGTTGACCTTGCCGGCCTCCATCGGCCCACCCGAGACAAACACCACCGGAATATTCAGCCGCAGCGCCGCCATCAGCATGCCGGGGGTGATCTTGTCGCAATTTGAAATGCACACCAGCGCATCGGCACAGTGGGCATTGACCATGTATTCGACCGAATCGGCGATCAGCTCGCGGCTGGGCAGGCTGTACAGCATGCCGCCGTGGCCCATGGCAATGCCATCGTCCACCGCGATGGTGTTGAATTCCTTGGCAACGCCGCCCGACTTTTCGATTTCGCGCGCCACCAGCTGCCCCAGGTTGTGCAGGTGTACGTGGCCAGGCACAAACTGGGTGAAGGAGTTGGCAATGGCAATGATCGGCTTGTCGAAATCGCCGTCTTTCATGCCGGTTGCGCGCCACAGGGCGCGGGCGCCGGCCATATTGCGGCCGTGAGTGGTGGTGCGGGAGCGGTAGGCGGGCATGCTGAAAATCCTTGTGCCAGAGTCTTGGGGATAGACGGCCCGGTGATGCCGGTTGCAGGCGGATCGCCACAGCGCAGTCGGATGCCTGCGGCGGGCGATCAGTGCCAGGATAAGGCACAACGCACTGCCCATGTCGAAGCGACGATTCTAGCCTGAATTCGCCGGGCACTGCCGGAGCTGGTTACCGTGGCTAACAGTCGAGCAGCGGCATCTCGGCCACACTCACCGCTTCGATGCTTATGGAGTCAATGTCATGCGACTGCTCATCACCCCACTTATCGCCTCCCTGCTGTATGCATGCAGCTGCAGTGGCCTTGCCGCCGACAACGCCAGCTTGCAACAGCAAGTCATGGAAACCGAAAAAGCCTTTGCCAAGACCATGGCAGACCGCGACTTTGCGGCGTTTGGACAATTCATCAGCGATGAGGCGGTGTTTCAGGGCGCAAAAGTGTTACGCGGCAGAGCAGCGGTATTGGCTGGCTGGAAACGCTTGTACGAAAAACCGACTGCCCCCTTCTCTTGGGCGCCGGAGTCAGTCGAGGTGCTGGATTCCGGCAATCTGGCGCTGAGCCGTGGCCCGGTATTTGACCCAAGCGGCCGCCAGGTGGGCCGGTTCAATTCGGTGTGGCGGCGTGAGGCTTCGGGCAGCTGGCGCATCGTATTCGACTTCGGCAGTGATGAAGTGAAAGAGTAGCGCGGCGGATTCGACGGGCGAGACGGCGACGCTCATGGCTATAATGCCGACCTTTGTTTCGTCGCCTTGAGCCCGCCATGCTGATACACCCGCAAATCGACCCGGTTGCCGTCCACCTCGGACCGCTGTCCATCCGCTGGTATGGCCTGATGTATCTGGTCGGCTTCGTGATGTTCCTGGTGCTCGGCCACTACCGCATCCGCAAGCATCCGCAACGTGGCTGGACCGGCCCGCAGCTGGACGACATGCTGTTCTATGGCGTACTCGGCGTGATCGGCGGCGGCCGCCTCGGCTACATCCTGTTCTACAAGCTCAACTACTACCTGGCGCATCCGCTTGAGGTGTTCAAGCTATGGGAAGGCGGCATGTCGTTTCATGGCGGCTTTCTTGGCGTGGTGGTGGCGATGCTGCTATTTGCCCGCAAGACCAATAAGCGCTTTTTCGAGGTGGCCGACTTTGTCGCACCGCTGGTGCCGCTGGGTCTGGCTGCCGGCCGGCTCGGCAACTTTATCAATGGCGAGCTATGGGGCCGCGTCACCAGCGGCGATGCCTGGTGGGCCATGGTATTCCCGCTGGTCGACCAGCAACCGCGCCATGCCTCGCAGCTGTATGAATTCGCCCTGGAAGGCGTGGCGCTCTTTCTGCTGCTGTGGCTGTTCTCGGCCCGCGATCGCGCCCGCGGCCAGGTTTCGGCGCTATTTCTGATCGGCTATGGCCTCGCCCGCTTTACCGTGGAATTTGCCCGCGAGCCCGACCACTTCCTCGGCTTCCTCGCCCTGGGCCTGAGCATGGGCCAATGGCTGAGCCTGCCGATGATCCTGGCTGGCGTGGCGCTGTTTGTGCTGAGTGGCAAACAGGCGCGGCGCTGATTTGCTGGCCGGCGACACGAATCCCGTTGCGATGCGTGATTTAAGAGAAGCTTGCTGCATGCCACTGATTTACAAGGAAAGATTTCGGACAGCTCGGTGTTATGCACATCGGGCGATGAGATATACACCTGTTTGTGTGTACATTTAAACGTTAGGTGTATATCGCCTTTGGCTCGGTTCGTCGGCAATTCGGTTTCAAGCATGCGCGCCTTTGTTTCGGTCGCCGGGCTTTGCGGCGTGCGCTACAGTTCGGCCGGTGTTGCTCGCTGTCGCTCGCCTCGGAAGGGGCGGCGTCCGCAAGGTTTAGGCCTCGCACAGGCCGGCCAGCATCGTGTTAACCAGGTCTGCTACATGCCAACCATTGCTGCTGTTTCAGTCGCACCTAACC
>NZ_JAYRLZ010000229.1:0-6840 GCF_041904975.1 Chitinimonas sp.
GCCAATCTGCGCGCCTATTTCGGCTGGATGTGGACCCATCCGGGCAAGAAGCTCCTGTTCATGGGCGGCGAATTCGCCCAGATCTCGGAATGGGATCACGATGCCAGCCTGCAATGGGAGCTGCTGGCCGATGGCAACCATGCCGGCGTGCAAGCGCTGGTGCGCGAACTCAACCAGCTGTATCGCAGTGTGCCGGCCCTGCATCGGCATGATTGCGACCCCGCCGGTTTTGCTTGGATGGTGGACGATGACCGCGACAACTCGGTGCTGGGCTTTGTGCGGCGCGATGGCGAACAATCGCTGGTGCTGGTGATGTGCAACTTCACACCGGTGGTACGCAGCGACTATCGGGTGGGCGTGCCGCTGGCCGGGCGCTGGCGCGAGCGTCTGAACACTGATGCCGCCGATTTCGGCGGCAGCAATGTGATGAATGGCGACGCACACAGCGAGCCGCAGCACTGGCACGGCCAGGCGCAGTCGTTGTCACTGACCTTGGCACCGCTGGCGACCCAAGTGTTCGTGTGGGAGGGGCCATGATGCGGCGACTTCCCGTCAGGCCGGCAAGCCCGGTGTCGGTGGCCTGATCATGCCCAGGCTGCGGCAGGCGCCGCGCCCCGGTCGCGTTAGTGAAGGTCGGTACGCTGGCTGGATACTGCCATGGCCCTCGCACTAGGACTGGTGCCGGGCGACCCCTACCGGCTCGGCAGTCATTGGGATGGTCGCGGCGTCAATTTCGCTGTTTATGCGCTGAATGCCGACAAGCTGGAGCTGTGCCTGTTCGATGCCAGTGGCCGACGCGAGCTGGCCCGGCTGGCACTGCCCGGCAATCAGGCCGGCGTCTGGCATGGCTATCTGCCCGATGCCGAGCCGGGCCTGATCTATGGCTTCCGCGCCTATGGGCCATTCGCACCCGAGCGTGGCCTGTGCTACAACCCGGCCAAGCTGCTGCTCGACCCCTATGCACGCCAGCTGCATGGCAGCTATGGCGGCGAGGCCGATTATTGCGACCACCTGCACGGCGACCCGAGCCGGCCCGATACCCGCGACAATGGGGCGCATGCCGTCAAGGCGGTGGTGCAGGGTGAGGGCTATGGCAAGGTGCCGGCATTTGACTGGCAGGGCGATCAGCCGCCCGGCGTCGCCTGGGCCGATACCGTGCTGTATGAATTGCACGTCAAGGGCTTCAGCCAGTGCAATCCGGCCGTGCCTGAACACATGCGCGGCAGCTATGCCGGCATCGCTCACCCGGCCAGCATCGCCTGGCTGAAGCAGCTTGGGATAAGCACGGTGGAATTGCTGCCGGTGGCAGCATTTGCCGACGAAGGTCATCTGCTGCATCGCGGTCTAGTCAACTACTGGGGCTATAACCCGCTGGCGCTGATGGCGGTGGAGCCGCGCTATGCCGCCAGTAACGATCCGCTGCTGGAGTTTAGGCAGATGGCGAGGGCGCTGCACCATGCGGGTATCGAGGTGGTGCTCGATGTGGTGTACAACCACAGCGCCGAAGGTGGAATCGGCGGGCCGACCTTCAATTTGCGCGGGCTCGACCAGCATGCCTATTACCACCTGACGCCAGCTGGCCATTGCGAGAACTGGACCGGTTGCGGCAATACCCTCAATCTGGCCCAGCCGCGCTGTCTGCAGCTGGTGCTCGATGCCATGCGCTTCTGGGCCGGTGTTTGCCATGTCGATGGCTTTCGCTTCGATCTGGCCACTGTGCTGGCGCGTGGGCCGGATGGCCAGTTCAGCGCCTGGGCGGCGCTGCTGGCAGCGATTCAGGCCGACCCGCTGCTGGGGCGGCTCAAGCTGATTGCCGAGCCTTGGGATGTCGGCCCCGGCGGCTATCGGGTCGGTGGCTTTCCGGCCGGCTGGGCCGAGTGGAACGACCGCTATCGCGATGCTTGCCGGGCTTTCTGGCTGCGCCGCAGCATCAGCCGCGGGGAATTTGCCCGGCGCCTGACGGCTTCGAGCGAGTTATTCGAGCGGCGCGGCCGCCACCCCTGGGCCAGCATCAACTTCATCACCGCCCATGATGGCTTCACCCTGCGCGATCTGGTCAGCTACAGCCACAAGCATAACGAGGCCAATGGCGAGGACAATCGTGACGGCCAGCACGATAACCTGAGCTGGAACGTTGGCTGCGAGGGTGATAGCGAGGAGCCGGCATTGCGGCAGACCCGCTCCCGCCTGCAACGCGCCCTGCTGGCCACCTTGCTGTTCAGCCAGGGCACGCCGATGCTGCTGGCTGGCGACGAAATCGGCCGTAGCCAGCAAGGCAATAACAATGCCTATTGCCAGGACAACGCCATCAGCTGGCTGGACTGGCCGCAGGCCGATCAGGCACTGGCTGCCTTTACCGCCCGCATCATCGCGCTACGGCGCCGCTTTGCCGCGCTGGGCCATCCGCACTGGTTCTCGCCGGAACTGCATGGCCGCTATGAGCGCGCCGATGTGGAATGGCGCAATGCGCAAGGCCGTGCCATGACCCCGGCCGACTGGGATGATCCATCGGTATTCAGCCTGTCGATCGAAGTGGGGCCGGAGTCGGCGCATGATCGCTGCTTGCTGCTATTCAATGCCGAAGCCCACGCCACCACCTTTACCCTGCGCCCGGGCCGCTGGCTGCGCCTGCTCGACACCGCCGCGCCAGACGATGGTGAAGCGCTGTTTCAGCATCAAGTAGAGCTGGCTGCTCATAGCGTGTGGCTGCTGGTGCTCGATAGCGGCGGCCGCTTGATCTGGTAGCGCTGCTTGGGTCAGTGGCATGGGTACCTCAATTCCCTCTCCCGCAAGCGGGAGAGGATGGCCCGCAGGGCCGGGTGAGGGCGGGTTCCGCAATCGATTCGCCAGGTGCTTTGCCGGTAAGCCAGGTCATTGCCAAAGCTGCCACGATCTATTGCGCACCAGGCCGATACGCTAGACTGGCGCCCCGTTGTTGCCAGCCCGATGTTCTTGCCATGACCCAGCCCTTACCCGATCCTCGCTTTGCCGCCAGCAGTGAATCACTCGATCCTGAGGACTGGCAGGCGTTTCGTGCCATGGGTCATCGCATGCTCGACGATCTGGTCGACTTTATGGCCAGTGTGCGCGAGCGGCCGGTGTGGCAGCCGATGCCGGATGAAGTGCGCGAGGCGCTTAAAGACGCAGCCTTACCGGAGCAGGCTGGCGATCTGGCCCAGACCTATGCCGACTACCAGACGCTGGTGGCGCCGTATATCGGCGGCAATATCCATCCGCGCTTTCTGGGCTGGGTACATGGCGCCGGCAATCCGGTTGGCGTGCTGGCTGATATGCTGGCGGCCGGGCTCGATGCCAATCTTGGCGGACGCGACCATGCGCCGATCGAGGTGGAGCGGCAGGTGATCCGCTGGGCGGCACAGATGCTTGGCTTTCCCGACGATGCGAGCGGCACCCTGGTCACCGGTACCTCGCTGGCCAACTTTATCGCGGTGCTGGTAGCGCGCAGCAAGGCGCTTGGTGTAGAAGCGCGGCGCGACGGGCTGGCCGGTCACCGCCTGCTGGCCTACACCTCGACCGAAGCGCACAACTGCGTGGCGCGGGCCATGGATATGGCAGGCCTGGGCACTGCGGCCCTGCGCCTGATTCGCTGCGATAGCAATCACCGCATGCGCCTGGATTTGCTGGAGGCTGCCATTGCTGAAGACCGGCGCAATGGTGGCCAGCCCTTTCTGGTCGTGGGCAGTGCCGGCACGGTCGACACCGGCGCCATCGATGATCTGGCTGGCATCGCCCGCCTGTGCCAGGCGCAGGGCCTGTGGTTCCATGCCGATGCGGCTTTCGGCGCGCTGGCGGTGCTGTCGCCGGCGCACAAGCCCTTGCTGGCCGGTCTGGAATCGGCCGACTCGGTGGCGTTTGATTTTCACAAATGGGCGCAAGTGCCCTATGACGCCGGCTGCGTGCTGGTGCGCGATGCCCAGCTGCATGCCGCCACCTTTGCTACCACGCCAGCCTATCTGCGCCGTGAAGCACGCGGCCTGGCGGCAGGTCACCCCTGGCCGACCGATTTCGGCCCGGATCTGTCGCGTGGCTTCCGGGCGCTCAAGGTATGGATGACGCTGAAGGTGTATGGCACAGCGAAGCTGGGTGACGTAGTGGCGCGCAACTGCGCACTGGCGCAGCTATTGGCCAGCAAGGTCGATGCAGAGCCCACGCTGGAGCGCTTGGCGCCGGTGGCGCTGAACATAGTGTGTTTCGGCTTTCGCGATGTACGTAATCAGGATCAGCTGGTGGCCGATGTCGTAGCTGACGTGCAGGAAAGCGGTGTTGCCGTACCCTCTACTACGCTGATCAATGGACGGTTGGTGGTGCGGGTGGCTTTCGTCAATCACCGCACTCGTGCCGAGGACGTCGACATCTTGTTTGATGCCTTGCTGGTGGCCGCGCAGCATCGATCGCCTGCTAAATCCTGAACAGCTGCCATGCCTCGGCATTGTGAGTGCCGCCAGATTGCCAACGCAGACAGTGGACCAGTTGATTGGTTTTCACTATCTCGCGAACTACCGCATGAACTATTGCCGTTTTGGCTTTGCTGCTTGAGCGCTTCCCTTGGTTGTCCGGGCTTCTCAGGCACCGATGCGCCAAATGTCTGCGCAACGGTGCCTGGACTTGGCTGCTTAGCTGGTGAATTTCACCTTGCCTGTGACATCGCGCTGCAAGGGTTGCCCATCGATGGTGATGGTTCCGCTCCCCTTGGCGTTTGCCCAAACACTGTTGCGTACGGTCGTTCTGATTGCGCCGGAGCCTGAAGCCTGCAATCTGGCGTCATCGGCGGATAACTGGGTCAGCATGGCATCGCCTGTACCGGATACCGCCAAGTCCACACTACGTGCCTGGCCATGAGCGGTCAGATTGCCTGAGCCACTTAGTCGGGCCTGAAAACGCTCAGCTTTGACCGTGCCCAATCGCGCACTGCCGGTACCATGGAGTACGACCTCCACATCGGTCACGTCGAGGCCCTCGGCGCGCAAATCCGTACTGCCGGCCATCTCCAGCTTGACGGCGCCGGTATGACCACGCAACTGGATATTGCCAGTGCCGTTGCCCTTGATATTCACCTTGCCGCCATTGAGACCATCGAGTGCCAGGTTGCCGCTACCAGACTTCTGAACTTCAAGCGACGCCACCTTTCCGCCGATTTGGGCGTTTCCCGTGCCATGAACAGATAGGTCGGCGGAACCATCCAGCCCATCCAGCTGCAGATCGCCCGTGCCTTTTTGATTGAATGTCAAATCACCTATATGACCAGCAAGGCGGGCATCGCCCGTGCCATGCATTTTCAGTGTCAGCCTGTCAGCTTGAAGATCACGACTTGTTACATCACCGGTACCACTGATACTCAGCTGTAATTGCCCAGCCCTGCCGACCAGTTCTGCTTTGCCGGTGCCGCTATTGGAAAAATCAAACGTTTCGGCATTCAGCCCATCGATCGTCATTTTGCCGGTTCCGGCATTTGCCACCCGACTTAGCACCGGAACCACGACAGAAACCTTGAGCGGCAAGTGGCTGCGAAAGTTTGCGGTAGTGCGTATGACCAAAGTGCCGCCAGCGGCGCTGGTTTCAATTAGGCCTTGCAAATTGCTGTCGGCCTGAACGATCACGCTCTGGGTGGGGCCAAAGCGGATATCGACATCCAGCGGCCCGCGGGCCTCAAGCGCGTTGAAGCTCGGCAACTGGCGTGTTTGCTGGCTGAGTACGCCATCGCCCTGTACCGAGGTGAGGCCTAACACATCGAACGAGACATTTTTGAGCCGGTTGCTACCCGGCTCGGTGTCAATATGCAGGGCGCAGGCACCCAGTGATAGCAAGCTTGTCAGCAGTACGTACTTTTTCATTCCTTTGTCTCCGTTTTTAACATCCCGCTCGGTATGGTAAGTAGGCCTGGGCGTCCTGACAAGATGATTTGGCGAATTCGAGGTGTTGGGCATTTCTTGGCGAGGGCTAAAAGGCTGGACTAGTATCAAGAAAAACCTTAACCAGGATACCTGTCATGGAATTTGCAGAAGTCCAAGCCCAGCATTTCAGCACCATCTCCCGCGATCCACTGCCTCACACCCTGATAGAACGCGCCCTGCTTCAGCTTAGTCCCGGCGAGCACGCCGCCCAGCTGCGCACCGAGGTGCTGGCCGCGGCTGGCTGGAAGCACAGCAGCCTGGTGTCGTTCGGCAAATATCCTGAGGAAGCCGCCAAGGCGTTCAACCGCATCCGCGATGCACTGGCTCAAAGTGATGATCCAGCTGTGGTGCTGAGCAAGTTGAAGTCGGGGGCTTGATGGGTGCTTTTGCGATCAGCTGATTGCACATGCCTGCCGAAGCCATGGACAGCGGGCATCATGCAGGCGGATTTGCGCAGGGCAGTCGCTGATCAGTCCATCAGTAGTTGTTGAAGGAACTGCTCAGTGGTCAGTCGCTGCTGGCGGGCAGACTTGCTGATGGCACGATCAAGCTCCTGTTCCTGAAATGCTTCAAGGCTCAGGCCTGCGGCGCCAGCATGACGTGGCGAAATAGCGCGAAGCAGGCTGACGACCTCTGGATGCCGCTCAAGAAAGCGATGGCGGGCGAGCAGAATGTCGGAGGTTTCCATGTTGGTCTCATTTGAAGAGGGGAGTTTGGCGCCGGCGCCCGCACTGTTTTAGTGTTTCTGACGAAAGAAGCCCCACTACTAATCTTATATATGCAAATTGAAAGTGGCGGGACGTGCGATGCGAGGAGATATGTGAGGGTCCGGCAAAAATCTTCCGGATTGCTGATATTGAAAATCAACGACTTACAAACTTTCTGAAGATTTTTGCGATTAGGGTGTTGACGGTTTTCGGGGTGGTGC
>NZ_JAYRLZ010000230.1:0-6806 GCF_041904975.1 Chitinimonas sp.
GCACCAGCAACGATTTCGGAAGCCGATGCGGAACCGGCATTGACCAGCACCACCAGCGGCACCGTCTTCAAGCCCTTGGGCAGTTCCTTGACCGCCTTGGCGTAGTAGTCTTTCGACGCGCTCATCGTGATCTTGGAATCGGCCGCGCGCCCTTCGGTGTAGACCACCAGCGAGCCATCGGGCAAGAATAGCGACGATACGCCCACTGCGGCATTGAGCACGCCACCGGGGTCGTTACGCAGATCGAGCACCAAGCCCTTCAAGTCGCCCTTGTTTTCCTTGTAGAGATTGTCGATGGCCTTGGCCAGGTCTTCGGTCGAGCGCTCCTGGAACTGGGTCAGGCGTACATAACCGTAGCCTGGCTCAACCAGCTTGGATTTGACGCTGACCACCTTGATCACCGCGCGGGTCAGCGACAGCACCATCGGCTTGGCTTCGCCCTTGCGCATCACGGTAAGGCTGACCGCGGTATTGGGCTTGCCGCGCATCTTGCCTACCGCATCATTGAGCGACATGCCGCGAACCGGCGTGTCGTCGATCTTGACGATATAGTCGCCAGCCTTGACGCCGGCGCGGAATGCCGGTGTGTCCTCGATCGGAGAAATTACCCGGACCAGGCCGTCTTCCAGATTGACTTCCAGCCCAAGGCCGCCGAATTCGCCGGTGGTATTGGCGCGCAGCTCCTTGAATGATTCCGGGTCGAGATAGGACGAGTGAGGGTCAAGGCCGGCCAGCATGCCGTTGATGGCCTCATTGATCAGCTTTTTATCTTCCACCGGCTCGACATAGTCCTGCTTGATGCGGGCATAGACCTCGGTGAAGGTTCTCAGCTCATTGATCGGCAACGGTGACAGGCTTTCCTTGTCGGCCAGTGCCGACACCCCCACGGTAATCGCTGCACCGACCGTAATACCCACCAGCAACCAGCTTGCCTTTTGCACTTTTGCTTGCATCACATTCCTTTTGCCGCTGCACCACGGGCTATTTGGCCCACAGGAGCGGATCGACCGGTTTGCCTAAATGACGTAATTCGAAGTATATGCCCGTTTCGGCATTCCCACCGCTATTGCCGCTGCTGGCGATATCTTCGCCGGGCTTGACCGTATCGCCAACCTGCTTCATCAGCGCCTCGGCCGCGCCATACAGGCTCAGATAGCCGCCGCCATGATCGATGATCAGCATATTGCCAAAGCCGCGCAACCAATCGGCAAACACCACCCGGCCACTGGCCACCGCCTTGATCGGCTGGCCGTTACCGGTCTTGATGAATACGCCCTTCCACAAGGTGCCTTCGCTGCGCGGGCTGCCGAACTTGCCCATCACTTCACCGCGCGCCGGCAATCGCAGCTGGCCTTTCAGCTCGGCAAATTTCTGACCGTCGATAGACGGGTCGGGTAGCGCGTCGTTCTTCTTGACCGTTTTTTCCGGCTTGATTTCTTCTGCGGGCTTGTCTATCCCTTCGACCTTGCCGGCGCGTTTCGCTGCCTTGGCTTGTTTGGCCTGACGTGCCGCTTCGCGCGCCTCGGCCAGCTTCTCGGCCTTGGCCTGCTTTTCACGCTCGCGGGCTTCCTGCGCTTCACGCTCCTTGATCAGGCGATTGAGCTTTTCCACCAATTGGGTGAGGCGCAGCTCATCGCGTTGCAATTTGCCGATTTCCTTGCGCTGCGCGCCAATCTGGCTGGCAATCTCGGTCAATACCTGTTGCTTCTTCGCTTGCTCGCTACGCAGCTTGTCGCGCTGCGCCTTCTTTTCGGCAGCGATCTTCACCAGCTCCTGGTGCTTGGCCTCGATCTGCGCTGCCAGCTGATTCAGGGTATCGAGCTGCTTTTGCAATTGGCCCGACAACTTGTGCTGCGCTTCGGCGATATAGCGGTAGTAGTGCAGATCGCGCGACAGCTGGTTCGGGTCTTGCCGGTTCAGAAGCAGGCGCAAAGCCTCATGCTCGCCATTGCGATAGCGCGCCCGCAACAGGCGCGCCAGGCGCTGCCGGTTATTGTCGAGGCTGGCGCGTACCGCCGAGATATCGAGATTCACCCGCGTCAATTCGGCCTGCGAGGCAATCTGCTGGCGATTGAGCTCGGCATAGACGCGGTTCGCTTCGCTGATCGCCTGTTCCGAATCCTTCAGCGCATCGGCCGCCTCGCTGCGATTGGCCTCATTGGCCTGTAACTCCTGCTTGAGCGAGTCGATCTTCTGGCGCAGCTGCTGCAAGTCCTGCTCGGGCTGTTCCGGCGGGGCAGCCAGCACCCAGCCGGAAAGCAGCAGGCACATCCATCGGCCGGCCTGCATATCAGGCGAACCGGATCAGTGATTGGCCGGTCATTTCCGCCGGCTGCGGCAAGCCCATCATGGCCAAGAGGCTGGGAGCGATATCCTTCAGTGCACCTTCGCCTTGCGGCGCCAAGGTCGCCTTGCGGCCGATATACAGGAAAGGCACGGTATCGGTGGTGTGCTGGGTATGCACCTGGCCTGATGCCTTGTCCCACATCATTTCTGCATTGCCATGGTCGGCAGTGATCAGCACCTCGCCGCCCGCTGCCAGCATGGCCTCGACACAGCGGGCAATGCAGCCATCCAGCGCCTCAACCGCCTGTTTGGCGGCGTCGAAATTGCCGGTATGGCCGACCATATCGCAGTTGGCGTAGTTGCAGATGATGGCCGCGTACTGGCGGCTGGCAATGGCCTCGACGATCTTGTCGGTCACCGCCACCGCGCTCATGGCCGGCTGCAGATCATAGGTAGCCACCTTGGGCGATGGCACCAGTACCCGGTCTTCGCCCGCGAAAGGCTGCTCTTCACCACCGGAGAAAAAGTAGGTGACATGTGGGTATTTTTCCGTCTCGGCAATGCGCAGCTGCTTCAGGCCCAGGCCCGCCAGGTATTCGCCAAAGCCATTGCGCACCTTGGGTTTCTCATAAGCCACCGGGTAGGGATAAGCATCGGCATAGCGGGTCAGGGTGGCGTAGATGGCTGGCCGAACCCGACGCGGCCGGGCAAAGCCATCGAACGCGTCGTCATTGATCGCCGTGCTGATCTCGCGCGCACGGTCGGCACGGAAATTCATGAATACCACTGCATCGCCATCCTCGATGCGGGTAGCCGCGCCGGCCTTGCGTATTGCGGTCGCCAGCACGAACTCATCGTTCTCGCCGCACTCATAGGCGGCCGCCAAGGCCTGCTGCGCACTGGCGGCCACCCGTTCGGCCTCGCCATCCACCACCAGGCGGTAGGCGGGCTCGACGCGCTCCCAGCGCTGGTCACGGTCCATGGCGTAATAGCGGCCCACTACCGACACGATCTCGGCGCCGGGGCAGGCATCGCACACCGCCTGCAGGCGCGCCAGATAGCGCTCGGCACTGCGCGGCGGCGTATCGCGGCCATCCAGGAAGGCGTGCACGGCAATCCGCGCCACGCCGGCCGCATGGGCATCGCGGATCAGGGCGTGGATATGGCTGTCGTGGCTATGCACGCCACCATCGGACACCAGACCCAAGATATGCAGCGTCTTGCCGGCGCGTGCCACGTCGATCGCCTGACGCAGCACCGGATTGCTGCCCAGTGTCTGATCTGCAACATCGCAATCGATACGACTGATGTCTTGTTGCAACACTCGCCCGGCGCCAATATTCAGATGGCCGACTTCCGAATTGCCGAATTGCCCGGCTGGCAGGCCGACAAACTGCTCCGAGGCATTGATGGTGGTATAGGGATACTGCGCGACCAGACCATCCCAGTGTGGCTTTCTGGCATGCAAAATGGCGTTGTCATCGCCCTCGAGACGGTGACCGAAACCGTCGAGTATCAAGAGGAGAACCGGGGTGGGAGTCATCATGAACGCCGTGGGTCAAAGAAATGGCCGCCATTTTAGCGCGTTGCGCGCGGTTGCGCGGCGACGGGGCGCCGATTAACATGCCGCATCTGGCGCTGGCTGCCAATCAGAACTATCCACAAGCCGCGCCCCCTTCCCTAATTCAAGAAGACCATGGCTTATCATCTGATCCAGGACGACGACCAAATCGAGCAGGCATCACGCGCGATGAAGGCCATGTCGCACCCTTTGCGCCTGAAGATTCTTTGCGTACTGGGCGAACACGAGGTGAGCGTTCAGGAAATCGTCGATGCGGTCGGCACCTCGCAAAGCAATATTTCCCAGCATCTGGCCATCATGCGCGAGAAAGGGGTACTGCGCACCCGTAAGGACGCCAACCGCGTCTACTACCGGGTGGGTGATCCGCGCACCCTGGAAGTGGTGAGCATGATGCGCGATGTGTTCTGCGGCTTTGCCCGCTAAAATTAGTCGCCACAGCTACAGTTCGGGGCCACTTCGCGGCCCCTTGCTGTTTTAACCGATACCCGGATTCAGTCATGACTTACCCCAAAGCAGTCACCCTTGTTGAAGTCGGCCCGCGCGATGGCTTGCAGAACGAAAAGACCCCGCTGTCCACCGAGATCAAACTGGCCTTTATCGACCAGCTGGCGGATGCCGGCCTCAAGGTGATCGAGGCCACTGCCTTTGTATCGCCCAAGTGGGTGCCGCAAATGGCCGACCATAGCGCCATCATGCAGGGGCTGAACAAGCGGCCCGGCGTACGCTACCCGGTGCTGGTCCCCAATATGCAGGGCTATGAAGCAGCCCGCGCTGCTGGCGCCGAGGAAATTGCCGTGTTCGCCGCGGCATCGGAAGCGTTTTCGCAGAAGAACATCAATTGCACCATCGCCGAGAGCCTGGCGCGCTTTGCGCCGGTGATCGAAGCGGCACGCCGCGATGGCGTGGCGGTGCGCGGCTATGTGTCTTGCGTGCTGGGCTGCCCCTACCAGGGTGACGTGCCGTTGGACGATGTCGCCCGCGTCGCCAAGGCGCTGTTCGATATGGGCTGCTACGAGATCTCGCTGGGCGACACCATAGGCGTGGGCACGCCGGTAAAGGCGCGCGCCATGATAGCCGCAGTAGTTGCCGCCGGCGTGCCGGTCGACAAGCTCGCCGCCCACTTTCACGACACCTATGGCATGGCCCTGGCCAATCTGTATGCGGTGCTGGAACTGGGCGTTGCCACCATCGATTGCTCGGCCGCCGGCCTCGGCGGCTGTCCTTATGCCAAGGGCGCCAGCGGCAATGTGGCTACCGAAGATGTGGTCTACCTGCTCAATGGCCTGGGAATCGATAGCGGTGTCGATCTGGACAAGCTGGCCAGTGCCGGACGCTTTATCAATGCACAGCTGGGCAAGACAGCCGCCTCCAAGGTAGCGGCAGCGCTGGCAGCCCAACTGGCCTGATGCCGCCCCGGCAGCTGAAATGGACAAGGCCCGCATTGCGGGCCTTGATCGTTTGGGGAAGGTGCAGCGCCTTAGCGGCTTCTTGCTTGCTCCATCGCCTTGGCTTCATCAACGGTCAACAGCCGTAGTGCCAAAGGCGGCAAGGTGACGGTTCGGTCTTGCTCGGCGATGCGGCAAGTATCGGATTCAACCCTGGCCGGCTCAGCCGCCTCGCCCGAGGCCATGTCAAAGATGGTGATCATTGCACTACCCTCCCGTGCCATCTGGCACAACACGATCAATCAGCGCTTAAGGGCAATATCGGTGCATTCCCGGCAAAGCGCAATAGTGGCGACCAAAGGATTGATCAAGTGCATGCTCGGTGCGACAGTCGGTGGCCAGCACGCCACAGCTTTCGGGCGCCGCGCCAAGGCAGCGCAGGTGCTTAATAGTCGAACAAGCGCTGATAGCGGCCCATTTGCGATTCGATCAGGGAAAAGCGACCGGCACTTTGCCAGTGCAGCGGCTGAAGCCGCCGCGGCAGTGCGCCCGACGCGGCATCGCGCAACAGGGTGATATGGGGCTTGAACGGCTTGCGGTCATAGCGCACGCCGGTTGCATCGAGTACCCGACGCAGTTCATTGGCCAAAGCCAGCAGCTCGGCAGGAGGCGATGCCATGCCCAGCCAGGCGATACCGGTTTGCCAGTAGCCATAGCGATCGAGCGACAAGCGCGCCGCCCTGCCCTCGATTGCCGACAAAGCCCGCACCAAGGCTTGAAGCTGCGGCTCCGGGCAATCGCCAATAAAGGCCAGAGTCAGGTGCAAGCCCTCTGCTCGCATGCAGCGCCCACCCAGCGCCCCATGCAGCTCGCGCTGGGACGCCAATAGGGCTTGCCGGGTGGCCGCATCGGGCCACAGCGCCAGAAACAGCCGGCGCTCAGCCATGCAGCGCGCCACCGAACACCCGTACCGTGCGCAGCCAGTCGCGCCGAGTAGCCAGCTCGCTTAAGGCCTGCTGCAGGCGCGCCAACTCAGCGGGCGAGTGCTCGGGTCCGAACAGCAGATCGACTTCCACCGCACCATCCAGATAGTGCAGCATGGCGCGCGCCTGGCTCAGAACCGGGCCGACCGCCGCTTCCATCTCGGCCAGGATACGTTGTCGATCGGGCAGCGCCAGCAAGCGGTCGGCATGGTCGTCTTCTTCCGGATCGATATGCACCAGGGCATCGATGGCGCGATGCTTGTCCAGCACTGCGGCGCGGGCCGCCTCGGCAATGCGGTGGCCTTCCGACACGGTCAGGTCTGGCGCTACACGCAAATGCACATCCACCAGGGCATCGTCACCCATTTTGCGCGTGCGCAAGGCATGGACGCCAAGGCCGCCGGGCGTGGCACTCAGTGTCGCTTCAATCGCAGCCACCTCGGCCGGGTCCAGTGCGTGGTCGGTCAGGTCTGACAGCGCAGTCAGTGCAAACTTGCCACCCATATGGGCAATCATGCAGCCCACCACCACCGCTGCCAGCGCATCGGCCAGGCCATAGCCGAGCAGATT
>NZ_JAYRLZ010000003.1:0-43411 GCF_041904975.1 Chitinimonas sp.
GGCAGGCAGGATCATGCCCTTCGGCAAGGTGACTGAGGATGGATAAAAGCGGCCAGATGTAGGATAAATCATGGTCTGGGTATACGGGGCCGGAGAATAGCGTGCCACCGTATTGTCCTTGACGTGCATTGCTTCAGCGAAGAATTGATTTTCTTCATTTAACTGAAATACAAGGCGCCCCATTGCATTATCGTGCTTTTGCTTGGGAATGATGTCGATGAACTTGACGTAATCGGTGCCACACGTTGTTGCGTTGGCATCGCCGGTTTTTACCAATGCAAATTCCGGGAAATCACAGCCCTTGTAGCGATAAGGGTTGACGCCCTCGATCAGATTGCCCATCGAGTCGGTAAAGCTGAAATTCGGAACGCCGTTGCGCGGCGAGGCCTTGTTGATACCGAGGTCGTCGCGAACCGCTGTTCCGGCAAATTTTCTATCTACCGATTTCAATACATCGTCTTCTTCATGACCAATCGTGGCGAAGACATTGAAACGCTGGGTGGCGAGATCGCCATAACCGGCGGAAACGGTGTAGGTCCGGACATCGCCACCGCCTTGATCGGTCTTGGTGCCATAGGCGCTGACTTCGGCTCCCTGATAGTCTTTCTTCAGAATGAAGTTGATCACACCGGCGATTGCATCGGCGCCATAAACGGCCGACGCGCCATCACGCAGGATTTCGACGCGTTCGACTGCCGACAAGGGGATGGAATTCAAGTCAACAACTTGGTTGCCGCTGGCGTAGTTGGCAACGCGTCGGCCATTGAGCAGGACCAGCGTGTACTTGGATGGGAGTCCACGCAAACCAGCGGTGGAGGCGACACCAGTGGCGCCGACATTCTGTGCGGCGACCGTACCGCCAAAGTTGGATGGAATCAGGCTGACCAGATCTTGCGCGGTGGTTGCGCCGGTACGAACCAGGTCTTCCTTGGTAATGGTGGTAACCGGCAGGGCGCCTTCCTTGGCGGTGCGCTTGATGCTCGAACCAGTTACTTCGATCTTTTCCGCTTTTTGTTCTTCGGCGTGTACTGCGGTAATGCCGGCAACGCCAATCAGGCCGATTGCATAGGCAAGTTGCTTCATTTTCATCGGAACAATCTCCCCAGAAGTGAGTAAAGGGCGCCAAATCCGTGCAGCCATGCTGGCCGATTGGACAAGCGCTTTTCATCACTCTCTGCGAGAGGATCTCCCCGATAGCGAACCGTAACAGTCTGCGCATCTTGCCGGTAAGGGCGGGTGCCGACCTGCTGGTCTTGTTCGCGTTTGATGGTGTTTGAGCACCTTCAAGCGCGATTCGGCGCCGATACTAACCGCTGTATTTCGCGATTTGCAATTGCCAGTAATGGATTTGTAAGAAAACCTCGTCTTGTGTGTGCCACTTGCTACAGCTGGTGGGGGCTGGCAGGCAAATTCGCCGAATGGCGCTGGTGTCTGGCAATTCTCAGGGAAGTGGCGGCTGCCGCGCGTTTCACCATCGGGTACATCGCCACGCCGGTACAGGCGCTTGCTGTAGCTAGCCGGTGCTGGCGATCAAGCTGGCGCTGCCGACATGATGGCTTTTTGCCCATGGTCGGGCTGAACGATGCCAATTGCAGCAACCATGCGGTTCTGCCGCGGCGGGAGGATATCAGCCGTATTGGATCAATTGCATGCCATTTTCCCCCTTGGCATCGGCTATCCAGGGAGAGGTCGAGGTGAATGCGTGCCCGATTCGTTCACCGCTTTCCCGGCAGCCAGCGCTGTATTTGTTGTGCCAGCCACAGCCCATCATCGAGCGGCAGATCATGGCCGGCATCGGGGTGGCTGATCAGTGTCGCTTGCCAGGCGCGGGCCAGGGTGTGTGAGCACTGCGGGTTGACCAAGCGGTCGCGCTCGCCGGCGACGACCAGGCAAGGGACAGGTGGCGCCACGCGGGGGGCGCGGTAGCGTGCGGCGGCGAGCAATTGGCGCAGGGCATTGATGGTGCTGACCGGGCATTGCTGCCGATAGCCGAGCCAGCTCGACAATACGGCGGGGTCGGCACGCTGGCTGGTAAGCTGCAGTATCAGCGCCTCCAGCTTGGCAGGGTTGCCCGCCAGGGCGCGATACAGCAGGGCAGGGTAGTTGGCTGGCCGCAGTCGCTGCCAGAATGGGCTGAATGGCCGCAAGCTGGTATTGACCAGCACACAGGCGCCCACTTCCTGCGGATAGCGCATCGCCCAGTTGCTGGCCACCATGGCGCCGAGCGATAGGGCGAGCAGGCCATAGGGTGGCGCTACGCTTTGCGCGGCCAGATCGGCGCGGCAGATATCGACCATGGTTTCGATGCGGGTCGGGCTGGTTTTGCGAAACCGTTGTCCATTGCCGGGCAAGTCCGGGGTGTAGACGCCGGCGCCGTCCAGCGCTGCGCTGAAGAGCGCGGGAAAGTCACCCCAGTGGCGCTGCTCGCGTATCAATCCGCGCAGCAGCACCCAACGGTTCAACGTACCACTCCCTGATACCAGCTGGCGCAGGCATCCTGATAATGGCTGGGCCGGTTCTCGCCATTGGGCAGCCAGTGCTGATAGGCGCTGGCGGCGCGGGTGAGGAAGTCCAGCCACAGAAGATGGCTGCGCAACACCCGCTGTTGCCGATGCGGCACCAAGGGGTTGAACATGCCGCTGAGCGAGAACATCTGTCGCGGATTCTTCTTGATCCATAACCACGAACCCAGCTCCAGCGTCAGTGGCAGGAATACCTGGCCGGCGTCGGCTTGCTGCGATTCGCACAGGTAGTCCCACAGATCGCCATGTGTCAGATACTGGTGCGATTGCGGTTCGAACAGATAAGGATGGTGCGGATAGGTGCGATCCAGCAGGGATTTGAGTGCATACACCTCAGCCAGCTGGGCAAACGGCATGCGGCTGTGGGCATAGGGAAACCAGATGCGGTCGCGCAGCCCGAAGCCGGAATGGCAATCGAGCGCCAGGCTGAATTTGCGGCTGAGCAATTCATCGCGCACCACCTTGGCCAGCGCCTGGCTTTCGGCCTCCATGGCGGCGCCGGCGGCACCGCGATACCAGGGTAGTCGTGCACTCCAGCGCTGTCCGCCAACCAGGAAAGGAACCCTTTCCCGTGCGTCGACCGGGGCATTGCGCATCAAGTCCACACCGCGCGGATTGCTGCGCGTATGCAACTTCATGCCGCCGGGGTTGATCAAGGGCATGAACACGAGGCGGATCGATTCAAGCTGATGGTGCAGTGCGCGATCCCAGCCCAGCCGCGCCAGCAGGCTGCGCATAAAGGCGAGCAGCACCTGGGTGCCGATGCGCTCCAAACCATGTATGCCGCCAAAAAAGCCTACTGCCGGCGCTTGCGGGTCGTTACTGCCAAGGCATACCACATGCACCGGAAGGCGTTGTCCGGAGGCTTCGACCTCACATAGCTGGCGCGAGACAAAATGGTCGCGGCCTTCTTCCATCAGCCGTTCCAGTTCGATCAGTTCGGGCAGCTCGCGCTGGCGCATCCAGGCCTCCATTGATTCGCAGTAACACAACAGTGTGCCGGCCAACTGTTTCATTCTAGATGCAGTAGCGGCGATAACTGGCCGGAAATCAGGGTGGATCTCCGCGACCAGGCGCGCGGTACCTTCCAGCAATCGTGCCTAGAATGACAGCTGGCAACCCGGTGCACCGCGATGAACCCCTTTTGCTGCAAACAGCGGCCTTCGAGTCGGGCGTGGCTGCTTGTCGCTTTTTCGGCGGCCTGGCTGTCTGTTGCCTTGCCGGTGCGGGCAGAACGACTGGTTCGCGCCTGTGGCGGCGATGCTGAATGGGTGCCATCCAGTTTTTTCGTGCGGGAGCAGGGCCGAAAGACTGAGCGGGTGACCGGGTACTCGGTTGATGTATTGCGCGCGGCGCTGCCTGCCGATTACCGATTGGAAGTCAACCTGATGCCCTGGCTGCGCTGCCTCAAGGAAGTCGAATATGGCAAGCGCTACCAGATTGCCATGGGGCTGATTGCCAACGAGGCTCGCACCCGCGTTTACCGCTTCAGCGAACCGTATCAGGCCTTTCAGCCCGGTTATTTTTATTGGCGCGAGCGCCGGCCTGATGGCGTGCCGCTGCAATCGCTTGCCGATCTGTCGCGGTTTCGGGTGTGTGGCCTGCTGGGTTTCAATTACGACTATAGCGGGCTGCCCGGCGCCGCAATCGATACCGGCGCCATGGACTATCCCTCCCTGATGGCCAAGCTCGCGGCGGGGCGCTGCGAGCTTGGCCTGGAAATGCGCGAGGTGCTGGCCGGGCGGCTCAAGCTTGGTGTGGCCGGCGTTGCTGCCAACGCCCTGCTGTTCCATCCTCTTTCGGAAATACCGCCGGTCAAGGCCAGCTTTGGCATCAGCCGCAATGATGCCCAGTCCGAGCGCCTGCTGCGGGATCTGGATGAGGGCATCGCGCGGCTGAGGCGACAGCAGCGACTCAAGATCATGCTCGATGCCTATCTGAGCCATGGACTGCATGGTGGCTGAGCGCTTTCTCGTTACCACTTGTACGCAATGCCGCTTGCGATTGTTGTGCTGGGCTATGTGTCCCTATACTGTTGTCATACCCATTCGTCCGGCTTACGGCGCGCCGCGCTCCCTGTCCTGTGGATAATCCAGCCCTGCTTGCTGCCTTGAGGGAAACCTTCGAGCACCTGTTTCTTGGTGCCGTGGAACCCCTGTTTGTGCGTGCCGCCGAACGTTTGCTGGCCAAGGCCGATGCGGCCCGCTCCAGCGTGGAGGCGGGCAATCTGCTCGATGCGCGGGCGGTGCTGGTTAGCCATGGCGTGCAACTCAGCCTTGAAGTGCGGCTGCAATGTCACCGCTTGCTTGACCGTGCGCTGTATACCGCCTACCGCTATGAGCGCCCGGTATTTGGCCGGGCGGCAGACAGTGGCGAGCTGAGCCTGCTGGATACCTCGGTCATCGAGGCCAAGCTGGCGCTGGAAATGCTGACCAGCTTGTTGCGCAACGCTGCCGAGTCGCAGCTGCCGGACTTCAATGCCCGCATTGCCCGCTTGTATCAGCAGGCCGATGTGCGCGAGCGCGAAAACCCGTTTCGCCCCTATGTGATGGTCAATGCCTTGATCAGCGCTGTCGCCTCGCTGGGTTTGGTGCAGGAGCTTGGCTCGCTGCTGTCGCGCGAGCTGGTCGAATCGCTGGAGGAGGAAGTCAGCTCGATGTATGGCGCGCTGAATGATCTGCTGGCCAGCCATGATATCAACGCTGCCTTGCCGCGATTGCGTGCAGCGCGGCCCGCCAGGGCGGACGCCGGTTTTGGCGGGGTCGGGGCGGACTTGATTGCGCCGCAGAGCTTGTCCACTGTCAGCATGGACGGCCTGCTGGCCCGTTGGGTGCAGATGAAGACCCGACCGGCAGCCTTGCTGGCTAAGGACAGCACGATCGCGCCGCCCTCCGATACCCTGCGTAACTCGCCATTGCCGGCTCTGTTGCGCGGCATATTCGAGAGCCCGGGCCCCAGGCGCGCTGCATCGGCAGCCAGCACGTTTTCTGGCAGCACCTTGCTGGCATCCGCCATCAGCGAACTGGAGCGCGAGGCATTGCCGGCGGCGGGCGCAAGCGCTGCGGCGGGATTGCGCAATATCGTGTTCGAGAACCGCAGCCGGCTGGCTGGCATGAGCAAGTCCACTGAAGAGAAGCTGGTGATCGATGTGGTGGCCATGCTGTTCGAGTTCATCTTGCGCGATGGGCAGGTGCCGGGCAGCGTGCGGTCGGACCTCGGGCGCACGCAGTTCGTCATTCTCAAGCATGCGCTATTTGATCCGCAGGTGTTTTCGCAGGCCGAGCATCCGGCACGGCGCCTGCTGAACCGCATCGCTTCGGTGGCGATGGGCTTTACCCCGGCTGACCCGGTTACGCTGGCCATTCGCAAGGAGATCAGCAGCACCGTCGATCAGTTGCTCGCCGCCAGCACCATTGATGCCGCCTTGTTTGCCGATGTGCTTGGCAAGTTCGATGCCTTTGTCGATACCACCTTGCGCTGGGCCGATCCGGCCGTGGGGCGGGCGGTGCGGGTGCTGGAAGGGGCGGAGGGACGGGCGCTTGGCTATGTCCGCATCTCCAACGAGATCGGCGAACTGATACGCGGCATCGATGTAGATCGTGAGCTGGCAGCCTTCCTGGTCAATACCTGGGCGCAGGTGCTGGAACGCGCCGGGCGGGAGTGCCCGGACAAGCTGCCGGCCTTGCGCCAGGTGGTGCCGCGCCTGATCTGGACGGTTCAGCCCAAGGCCAGCAATGAAAGCCGGGTACAGCTGCTGAAACTATTGCCCGAGATGGTCGGGGTGCTGTCCGAGGGCCTGGCGCTGAGTCGCTGGAGCCAGCCCGATTGCCGCGCCTTTCTTGACGAGCTGGTCAATGCCCATGTCGTTGCCATGCGCGATGGCAATGCGCGCGACGGGGCCAGCCTGCAGTCGATCGAAGCGCATTTCGACAGCTTTGTCCGCGACAGCGGTGATACCGTCTCGCGGCTTGACAATCTGCCCTTCGACGCATCCCTGGTCGGCGAGCTGGCGCAGGAACTCAATGCCCATCTGGCCTTGCTTGACCGACAACTGGCGCCAGTTGGCGATGGCGAGTTGCCTGACCTGGAAGAGCCGCTGCCAGACGAGCACTACACCGCCAAGGTGATGGCGCGGCTGCGAACCGGCATCATGATCGAATTCATGCTGGAGGGCATCCCGCGCCGGGCGCGTCTGAACTGGATCAGCACCCGCGCCGCCAGCATCTTGCTGACGATCGAGGAAGTCAGCATGCCAACGGCGGTCAGCCTGGGTCTATTCCAGCGCCTGTGGGTGCATGGGCAGATCCGCTTTCTGGAGGCGGAGCCGATGTTCGAGCGTGCGGTCAATGTGCTGCTGCGCACTGCCGACGAGATGGAGCACTGGTTGTCCAGTCAAGGCGGCGATGCCGCACTGGTACAGCGGCAGAGTGCTTGAGCCCGGCCATGCCGGTGCGGCTATCGTGTCGCGGCGGTAGCCAGCTGGAGATCAATGCAGGTGCTCTGCCAGCACCCGAAAGCCCGACAGCAAGGCGATGGCCTGACCGAGATCCTGATTGTCGTGATCGCGCTTCAGGCAGTCGCGCCAGCGCTGGCACAGCCGTTCATCGATATGGCGAGCCCAGCTGAACAAAGGGTCGAGAAAGATGGTGCCGCTGCTGGGCATGCTGCGCGTGCATACCGAGGCCGGCCCCATGCGGCACATGGCGGCATGCCATTGCGGGCATAGCACCAGATCGAAATACACATGGGCAAGGGCTGCGTCGCTGACCTCCGGATGCCGGAGCAGATTGTGCAGCCGCTCGGAAAAACTGGCGGGAAAGCCAAGCGGTAACGGGCCGGGCAAGGTCTTGGCATCGGGTTCGGCTGCACAGTGACCGGACTGGGCTTCGCGAAACAGGGTATTCATGGCAAGGCTCCCGCACGATAGTGCCAAGCTTTGAGCAAGTGCCATGCCAGAGTGGGCTAGGTAGGTGGAAAGGGCTGCCCCTGGCTGGCCAGCTTGCCGGCAAAGCCCTCCCATGACTGTTGTTCCAGCGTGTGCCAGGGCAGGGTGCTTGCATCGAGGGTGTCGAACAGCTGCTGCAGCGAAACCAGGCGATAGCCTTGCTCCTGCCAGCCGGCAAGCAAGGCTTGCAGTAGCGGCAAGCGCTTGCCGCAATCGCTGCCGGCATGGATGGTGAACACATGACCGTATGGCGGTGTGGTACGGCTCAAACGCAACAGCTGCTGCACTGCATCCTGCTCGGTCAGGCCATCGGCGCCGATCAGTTCTTGCAGCAAGGGCAGGGTGGTGGGCAGCTGCGCAATGGCCACCGGTTCGCCATCGACCACCGGCAAGAATGGCCCGTGGCCGCGGCAATCGCTGCCAAAGCGCATGCCCATGCGCTGCTGCAGCCGGAACAAGGGGCGGCTGGCCCGCCATAGCGGCGCCGCCATGGAACGGGCCGGATGACCGAACAGGCTGGCGAACGCGGCATTGGCGGTGGCGATTTCCTGCTGGTACCAGGCTTCATCGGCTTGCTGCGCCAGCTTGACCCAGTTCACCCTGTCCCAGGCGGTGAAGCCGAGCTCGAAGCCGGCTTGCTGAACCTGTTTCATCTCCGCCTGTGCCTGTCTGGCCAGCAAGGGTGCGGGCAGCACATTGCCATACAGGCGCGCCAGGCCGCGTGGCCCGCTCAGGCGCCGATTGATCGTCTGCTGGCTGCGGTGTTCACCGATGCGAAACAGGGGACCGTTGCTGCGGCCGCTGCGATCGGGGCCCAGAGCGAAATAGAAGCTGGCCTGAGCCTGGTGGTGTTGTAGCAGCTCGATCAGCTTGGGCGTGCTGCTACGGGCAGCTGCTACGGTGTCGATATCGATTTTCAGTGCCAGCAGCATGGCAGAGGGTCTTTCTGGGCGAAACAAGGCGCGCATTGTCCCTGCGTGCCGTTCCGGGTTCAAGCGCCGATTGCACGGATGGCCGGGTGGGCTCCGCGATGGCAAAGCCGGCTGCGTGTTCTAGGCTTGCAATTAGGCCGGTGCGCGTCGCACCTGCCTTTGTCCAAGGGGAGCTTAAATCATGAAGCCATTCAAGCTCGGTCATATGGTCGGTATGCTGTCACTGCTGGTGGCTACCGAGGGGCTGGCCGGTGACAAGCCGGCAGCTCTGGCATTGTGTACTGAAAATGAAGAATCGTATCCTTGGTTACTCAAGGATCGGCCAGGACTTACCATGATCATGATGCGCGCGGTAGAAAAGTCGTTGGGCGTGAAAGTCGAGGTAAAGCCGCTGCCGTGGAAGCGATGCATGGAAGAAGTCAAGGCCGGCACAATGGACGGTCTGTTCAAGATCAGCTTCAAGCCGGAAAGAATGGAGATCGGTCATTACCCGATGAATGGCGACAAGCCGGATGCCAGTCGGCGCATGCTTGATGACAGCTATAGCCTGTATCGCCTGAAAGGTGGCCGCATTGATTGGGATGGCAAGGCGATCAAGAATGCCGATGGCGCGGTGGGGGCCCAATCAGGATTTTCGGTGGTTGATCAGCTCAAAGGCCTGGGCGTGCGGGTGGACGATGGCACGCGCAGCGCAGATGAAAATCTGCACAAATTATTGCTTGGGCGGGTGGCGGCTGTCGCGCTGCAGACCCAGGAGGGTGACGCCAGTATCGCGGCCAAGTCTGAATTCGCCACAAAAATAGAACGCATGTCCCCGCCCTTGGTCGAGAAGCCCTATTTCCTGATGCTTTCAAAGGCTTTCGTGGGCAAATATGGCGACTTTTCCCGGCAGATCTGGGATGCGGTCGCCCAGGTGCGAGAGTCGGCTGATTACAAGAAACAGGTCCAGCAATTCAAGTAGCGTCCGGGTGGCAGTGGGTGGCGCCATTCGGCGCCGTCGGACAGCCATTTCAAAGTCCGGCTCTCACGCGCTACGATGGCGGCCCGGTGTATGGAACCGCCTGAATCGCCTGTTGCCAACCTTGTTCAACCTGGATTCAAATAATGCGCAAACTCGTGCTATTCATTGCGACCAGCCTGGATGGCTATATTGCCCGACCGGATGGTAGCGTGGACTGGCTGTTCACCGATCAGGATTATGGTTACCAGACACTTTACGATTCGGTGGACGCATTGTTGGTTGGTCGCCGCACATTTGATCAGGTATTGAGCGCTGGCGACTACCCCTATGCCGGCAAGCGCACCTATGTGTTTTCGGCCAGGCCGCTGTCCTGGTCCGATGCGTCCATCGAGGCGGTCAGCGAGCCGGCTGCCAGCTTTATCAGCCGGCTCAAGCAAGGCGAGGGTGGCCCCTTGTGGCTGGTAGGCGGGGCCGCCTTGATCCAGACCTGCCTTGAGGCGGACTTGATCGACGAATTCATCGTCTCCATCCATCCCTTGATGCTCGGTAGCGGTATTTCCTGGTTCGCCGGCAATGAAACCAGCCGCCGCTTGCGCCTCGCTTCGGTGGAGTCGTTCGATTCAGGCTTGTTGCAGGTGCGCTATGAGCGGCAACGCAAATCACCGGCCCATATCGGCGCAGGTTTGGCGCCATGAGCGCGCCTGTGGTGCGTCCGGCCCGCGCGAGTGATCGCGACGCCCTGTATGCGATCTGTCGCGCCACCGGCAATGCCGGCGAGGATGCCAGTGCGGCGGGGCGTGATCCTGACTTGCTCGGGCATCTGTATGCCGGGCCCTATCTGGCCCTCGCGCCGCAATGGGCCTGGGTGGCGGAAGATAGCCTGGGCGTGTGCGCTTATGCCCTGGCGGTGCCTGACACTGCCAGCTTTTATGCGGCGATGGCGCAAAGCTGGCTGCCGCCCTTGCGCGCGCGCTATGGCGATCAGGCTCACCCTGATGATGCGGCCCTGCTCGCGCAACTTCATGCCAAACCGCAATGCGACCCCCGCCTTGGCGAATGGCCGGCGCATCTGCATGTGGATTTATTGCCGCGCGCCCAAGGCCAGGGCCTTGGTGGCGTCTTGATGCGGACGCTGCTCGATGCCCTAGGCGCTGCGGGCGTGCGTGGCGTGCATCTGGGCGTGGATCCGCGCAATGAGCGGGCGCTGGCCTGGTATCCGCGCTTCGGCTTTACGCCAATGTGGCGCGATCAGGGCTGTGTCTGGATGGTGCGCAGCCTGGAGGCCTGAGTAGGCGCCGTGTTGGGCGCGCCCAAACGCCGCGAGCTTGCCTTGTCAGGGGTGGCCCGGCGTATGCCTGACCTCGCGGCATGGCTCGGATGGCGAGAGCGCGCTCGTGGCCAGCTCAATTCACCACAAAACGGTTGATTTGCTCATTCAGCCCGGCCGAGAGCTGGCCGAGCCGCTTGGCGACATCGCGAGCGGACTCGACTGCCGCATGGTTTTCCTCGCTCATCTGCGCGATTTTTTCCACATTGCGGGTGATTTCGGTCGCCGCATTGCGCTGCATGCGCATCGCATCGGCCAGATGGCTGAGAGTGCCGGCGGTGGTGGCCGATCCGGTGCGGATTTGCACCAATGATTCCTCCACCGCCCGGGTGCAGGCGACACCGGCATCGATCATTTGCTGCGCTTCGCTCATCCGGTCGTGCGCACTGATGGTGTCGCGCTGGACGGTTTCGATCTTGCCGGAAATATCAGTAGTGGCCTGGGTGGTGCGCTCGGCCAGTTTGCGCACCTCGTCTGCCACCACGGCGAAGCCCCGGCCGGTTTCGCCGGCGCGCGCTGCTTCAATGGCGGCATTGAGCGCCAGCAGATTGGTTTGATCGGCGATTTCCTTGATGACATTGACGATGCCGCCAATTTCGTCGGAGCGGGCATTGAGTGCGTCGATGGCTACGCTGGCAGCCGCCAGTGCATCGGCAATCCGGCCGATTTCGCCGGCAGCCTGTACCGCCAGCTTTTCGCCACCGAGCGCCTGGGCCTCGGCGGCCTTGGCGTCACTGCGCACGCTGTCGGTGTCATTGGAGACCACCGAGATGCTGGTGGAGAGCTGCTCGATGGCGGCAGCTACTGCGGCTGATGCTTCCGCTTGCATTGACGAAGCCAGCGCAACTTGTTGTGAGATATGTTCCATTTCCAGTGCCGAACTGGCGACCTCGTTGGCGCCGCTTCCGGCATTGCGTACCAGGTTGCGCAAGCTGTCGAGCACGCGGCGGAAGGCATTGATGGTATGGCCGATTTCGTTTTGACCGGTTTGCGGCAAGGCGATGGTCAGGTTGTTGCCATCGGCAATTTGCTGTGCCGAACGGCGCGCTTGGTCCAGCGGGCGACGAATCGACAATGAGACACTGAAGGCGGTGACGCTTGCCGCCAGCAGGGCCACGGCGGCAAGGCCAAGCAAGCTTTGCAGGGTGGCAGCGCGCACTGCCGTTAGCTCTGTTTCGACCTGTTTGGCCCGCGCCATGGTGGCTTTGCTGAGTTCGGTCAGCTGTCCTTCCATGGCCCGAACAAACTCCTTGTGTGCCGCCATGGCTTCATTGGCAGCGTCCGGTGTGGTCAAGTCCTGCCCCAGCTTGCCGCTGACACTTTCAAACCCGCTGCCGTACTGCTTGATCTTGCCCAGCAAATCATCAATTTGCGTCCGGGTGCTCGGGTCGGCCTTGCTGGCTGCGAGGCTCAGGCTGTCGTTTGCAGCCTTGAAAGCCGCGCTCCATTTTTCCCGATATTCCTTCACTTTTTCTGCTTTGGCGACATTGAGAAAACTGTCTTTCTCGAATCGCCGTAAATTGCCGATCTGGTAGCGCGTTTCGCCAACGGCCATATTGACGGCGATATCGCTTTCCAGCATCACTTTTACCGAGTTGTACTGGCTATTGACACCGTAGCAGCCAATGCCGGCCATCAGGCAGATCAGCAAGATCAGAATGCCGAAGCCGCCGGCAATGCGTGCTGTGAACGAAATGTTTTCCATGGGTCGACCTTGATGAGAGCATCCAGGAATAATCGGGCGTGCAGCTACTATAGGAAAAAATCTGCTGCATTCCTGATTCATGGCGGCAAAGCCTGAGAATTGAGGCATTCTGCAACAGCCAGTAAGTCCCCTGCCGCCTGATGCCATTGCCCTCAGCCCTTTGCGGTCGGCCATGTATCGATGGCCCTCCCTGCGATACGGTGTGTTTGGTAAAATCCGCGCCTTTTCAGCGATCTGGAGTGCAATGTGCGCATAGCACTGGCCCCGATGGAAGGCCTGGTTGACGCGCCTTTGCGAGCAGCCCTGACCGGCATAGGCGGGGTGGATTGGTGCGTGACCGAGTTTGTCCGCGTCACTTCCACCTTGTTGCCGGCACGTTTTTTCAAGCGCTTGGCGCCAGAGGCCGATCAGGGCTGGCGCACGCCGGCCGGCGTATTGCTCAAGCTGCAACTACTGGGCTCGGACCCGGCTTGTCTTGCCGACAATGCGGCCCGCGCGGCCGAGCTTGGTGCGCCCGGCATCGATCTGAATTTCGGCTGCCCGGCCAAGTCGGTAAACCGCCATCGCGGCGGTGCGGTGCTCCTGGGCGAACCTGTGCTATTGCACGCCATCGTCAAGGCGGTGCGTGCGGCGGTGCCGGCCGATATTCCGGTAACTGCCAAGATGCGCCTCGGTTACGAGGACACGGCGCTGGCGCTGGACTGTGCGCGGGCGCTTGATAGTGGCGGCGCCAGCGAACTGGTGGTGCATGCGCGGACCAAGCTCGATGGCTACAAGCCGCCGGCGCACTGGCACTGGATCGCTCGCATCAAGGAAGTGGTCAAGGCGGATGTGGTGGCCAATGGCGAGATCTGGTCGGTTGAGGACTACTTCCGCTGTCGTGCCGAGTCAGGCTGCGACGATGTGATGCTGGGGCGCGGCCTGGTGGCGCGGCCCGATCTGGCCCGGCAGATCCGCGCGGCTGTTGCCGGCTTGCCGTCCGACCGGCTCGACTGGGCCGATATTTTGCCGGTGCTGGCGCAGTTCCAGCACAGCATCGCCGGCCTTGGCGCCCAGACCTATGCGCCGGGTCGCCTCAAACAATGGCTGGGCTATCTGCGCCTGGGGTATCCCGAGGCGCATGGCCTGTTTCGTGAAATTCGCCAACAGCAGCAGATTGCTGCGCTGGTGGTGTAGGCAATTCATTCTGGTGTTATGTCGGCCCCGCTATCTGTTGCCCACAGTGAGCCCTGCTTGCAGTGCGGCGCCTGTTGCGCTGCATTTCGTGTGTCCTTCTATTGGGCGGAGGCCGAGCAGCGTGGTTTGCCCCTGGCTCTGACCGAGCAGGTGAATGGCTTGATGAGTTGCATGCGTGGCAGCTGGGCACCCCAGCCGCGTTGCGCGGCGCTGCAAGGCGAAGTCGGTGGCGCCACCCGTTGCAGCGTGTATCTGCAGCGTCCGTCGCCGTGTCGTGAAGTCCAGCCGGGCGATGAGCAATGCAGGCGAGCGCGCGCCCGGCATCGCTTGCCGCCATTGCCCAGCCAGTCTCTTGATCAGGCGCAATAATGACAAACTCCTTGGCTGACACAATCTGCCTCCGCTGCGGTGCCTGTTGTGCTGCTTTCCGGGTCAGCTTTGACCGCAGTGAGCTCGACAGTGAAGGCGGCAAGGTGCCTGATGGGCTCGCGGATACCGAAACGGCAAGCCTTTGCCGCATGCGCGGCACCGACTACGCCCAGCCACGCTGCGTCGCGCTGCAGGGCAAGGTTGGTGAGCGGGTTTCCTGCGCCATTTATGCCGAACGCCCCGGGCCTTGCCGTGAATTCGCACCGCTGGCCGAGCTGGGCATTTTTTCTCCGGCCTGCAACCGGGCAAGGCGCCGGCACGGCCTGCCCGATCTGCCGGCCGATCAAACCGACTACTGACAGGCAGCAACACGATGCAAGCAAGCGAAGCAACGCCGTATGAGCGTTTGGGGGGCGAAACGGCGGTACGGGCGCTGGTGGACCGTTTTTACCAGGTAATGGATCAAGACCCGGTCGCGGCCGGGGTGCGGGCGGTACATGATGCGAGCCTTGCGAGCGCCAGCGAGAAGCTGTTCCTGTTCCTGAGCGGCTGGCTGGGCGGCCCATCGCTGTATGTGGAGAAATATGGCCACCCGATGCTGCGGGCGCGGCACCTGCCGTTCCCGATCAATGAGCGTATGCGCGATGAGTGGCTGTACTGCATGTACCAGGCTCTGGAGCAGGTCTGTGCGCATGATGTGGCGCTGAAGGAAGAACTGGAGCAGGCCTTCTTGCGCACGGCGGACTTCATGCGTAACCGCGAGGGTTGAATGGGGGTCTCGATCTGCAGTGGGGCATCTGCTGGCGGTCAAGCCGACTGCCTACAGCTGATGCCGTGGCTCACGGGGCCGGCTGAATGCCGTATTTGGCCTGCAGTGCCTTGATCAGGGCTGGGTCGAGTTCACGAAACCCCTGAATCAGGGCGTTAGCCCAGATGCTCGCTTGGGCGTGCTGGCGCGAGAAGCCGATGGTCAGCGGTATGGCTTGCTCCAGGCAGCCTGCCTGGCGGATCGCACCATCCATGCCCAGCTTTTTGGCCAAACGCTCAACCACGGCCTCATGCTCAAGCATCACCGGATAAAACCCGGCGTTCAGCTTGCGCAGATTGTCGACGCCGGCGACCTCGCCATAGGAAATAGCTATACGCCGCTCGTCCCGTGCATGATCGGCGATATAGGCGTCGCCGCTGGCATCGTCATAGCCATAGTCGGCAATCACCCCCAGCTTGACCGACTCCAGTGACTTGAGGCCCTGATATTGCCAGTTGCTGCTGCGGCGAGTGTAGAAGCAGGCTCGTGATTCACCCAAGGCATGGCTTATCAGCAGACGAGCATCGCGTGGCGGGGCGTACACGCCCTCTATCTTGCCTTGCACGGTGTCATTGATGGCGCGATTGAACGGCAGGAGCAGGGGCTGGGTGCGGTAGCCCGATCTGGATAGCGCCAGCTGCGTCAGTTCCACCAGATAGCCATCGCGTACCGCTTTGCCATCGCTGCACACAAAGGGGCACCAGTCGTCCGAGGCGAGGCGCAGCTGCGTTTCGCCGGCAGTTGCAGCCGCTGCAGCGAGCAGCAGGCCGGCCAGCCACACCTTGCGGCCTGTGTTGCACGGTGGGTCGACTGGTCGCAATGATTTGCCGATTGCGGTTGGACTAAGCACATTGCCTCCTCGATCAGAAGACTGGCACGGCGGGGCGCTGTGGCATGTTGGCGCCGACATACAGGCTTAGGTATCGCTTACAGCACCGGTCACGTCAAGCGTCGGCGGCCTGCACTACAATGCATCGGGACGAGCACAGGTATTGTCTGACCGGTGTTGCCTTGCAATTTGTCGAGCAGGGCAGCTGCCATACACCTATACCTTGGCGCCTGGAATACACCAGGCTTTGTCGCAATGCCGGAATAAATCCGGCTTCGGCTTTGCAAGCGCCGGATCGGTCGTTATAATGTCGGGCTGTTGTGATTGAACCATCACAATGTGCCGATGTAGCTCAGTTGGTAGAGCAGCGCATTCGTAATGCGAAGGTCGTCAGTTCGATTCCGATCATCGGCACCAGGAAACACCCGAAACAGGGCCAAACGCTTGCAGCGTCTGGCCCTGTTTTATTTCGTGCTTAATGTCTGGCGATTTACCTGACTGCGCGACGCCGGTTTGCGCCAAGTCGATAAGGCGACGCGTGCTAACGCGCTCGCCGGAATCTTGACCGGTTAGCCAGCGCAGCGACGGCTGCTGTCTTATGCCGTTTCCAAGGCGCGCCGGTATGCGGGTGTCCAGCCCAGCACGGTCTTGGCTTTTTCATTGCTCACATCGGTATTGTCTTCGGTGATGTTGAAGATGTCGGCTGCTGATTGCTGCAAGGCCAGTAGCGCCGCATAAGCCGCGGCGTCGACATGAACGGGGCTGGTGCCCGTGGCGTGTTCGCTACCGGTGCCCGGCCCGTAAAGCTGCCCATAGCGCAGTACCGTGCCCACCAAGGCCGGTTCGCCCAGCACATGCTGTTCCAGCGCGGCGACGCCGCGAACGCTGATACGCCGATTGCCTTCGGCATCGAAATCCAGCGGCTGCGATTCCCGATACGGTTTATCACCGGCCTGGTAGGCCCAGGCAATGCTCTGCGCAATCAGGCGGCTGGCGCCACCGGCCACCGCAGCGTTGACCAGATTGCGAGTGCCCTCGTCGCGTATCCGCGCGTTATTGACGACTGCCTGCGCCATCAAGCTTGGATCAAGTCCACGCGGCAGGTCGGTCAGCTGGTGAATCACCGCCGCCGGCTGGATTTTCACCAGTGCTTGTTGCAATGCCTCAGCATCGTAGACATCGACCAGCACCGGTACTGCACCCAAGGCTTTCAAGGCTTGACCATGTTCGGCGCGGCGGCTCCCGCCGTACACCTGATAGCCGGCATCAAGCAACATGGGCACCAAGGCCCGGCCGATTACGCCGGATGCACCGGCGACAAATACTTTTTCAGACATTCAATTCTCCTGGCGGTTGGTTACTGACAGTGCGCCGCGATGACGGCTGAGTGCGCACTGTAGCGCCGCAGACGAGTCGGCTTGAAGGGGCAAAAACGGCTAGCCGAAGCATGACATGTTCCGCTCGATGCAAGCGTTGGGCCGGGCAGATGCGTGGCCAACCATGGCAAGTTCAAGCGTGGCTTGTCATGGTTCAACAGTCGATTCTTGGCCCTTAAGTGCCAAGGCTTCCCTCGCTACATTTGCTGCACATTCACGGCGGGGCTTGCTCCTCGCTGTTTCACCCTGAGGGAGGTTGAAATGCGCCAGCAAAAATCCTGGCAGTCGGTATTGCTGTTCGCCCGCTTTGCCCTGGCCGCCGCGTTCCTGTCTGCCGTTGCTGATCGCCTGGGGCTGTGGGGAAAGATGGGCGATACCGGCGTGTCGTGGGGCGATATGGAGCACTTCTATCGTCACACCGCCAAGCTGGCCCCCTGGCTGCCGGCATCACTTGTTCCGGCGGTGGCGTGGTTGGTTGATCTACTCGAGGCTGCATTGGGCATCTGTCTGCTGCTAGGCATACAGCTGCGCCGTAGCGCCTGGCTTAGTGCCGCCTTGCTACTGCTATTCGCCATCAGCATGGCGGCTTTCCAGAGCGTAAAGCTGTCGCTGAATTTCAGTGTGCTCACCTGCAGTGCCTGTGCCTATCTGGTTTACCTGGCCAGCGTGGCGCAAGCGGATGTACAGCCTGGCTAAGTTTCCTATTTCCAAAGCAGAAAGCACCGATATGGACTTCACCATTCGCAAACAAGCCTGGGACACATTATTTGCCGACCCTGAACTCGGCGCCGGCAATTTTCTGTTCAAGGCGCTGCATGCCTATGGCGCAATTGAAGAAGATTTCCTGTTTCTGGAGCAGCCCTATATTGGTCCCTCCGGACGTGCCTATCAGGCATTTTCTTTGGCCAGCCTGCATCGCCAAGTAATGTCGCTCGCCGGCTGGTATCGCCGCCAGGGCATTGAGCGCGGGCGCCACGTCTGCTTGTATTTGGGCGATGGCATTCCTTCCTTTCTGCATTTTTTGGCCTTGGGCAGCCTGGGCTGCATTCCGGTGCTGATCAATGGGCATCTGCGCGCCGATATCGCTGCACTGTATGCCCAGCGCAATCGCTTCGATGTATTTGTGTTCGATCAGCAAACCGATGCCCGCTGGGATCTGGCTGGCGCGCTCAAGGGCCTGACTGCCCTGAACGCCGGCTTTATAGAAGGTGCGCCGGCCGAGGTCAGTGCTTTGCCCGCGTCGGATTGGCCAGTGGCTCGCCACGACGACGACATCATTATGGTTTGTCATAGCTCAGGTACCACCGGTATTCCGAAGGCGGTGTTGTTCGGTCATGCGCAATTCTTCAATGGCAAGCGGGAGCGTTTGCGCAGTTTTGTCGAGCAGGACGGCGATACGCTGGCAACCGCCATGCCGCCTACCCATGCGGCAGGTATCAGCTATCTGATGACGGCAACCATGCTGCAGCTCCCGACCCTGGCGCTGACCACCCAGACCGGGCCGGTTGCGGCCAATTTGATCGCTAGCTTTCGGCCCAGCATTGTCACGGCGTTTTCGCAGAGCTATGCATCGTTTGCCGGGCAAAACCTGCCAGACGGGTATTTCGCCAGCGTGCGCCGCTTCTACAACACCGGCGATACCGCGCATGAGGCGCATATCCGACAGCTGTTGCGACTTGCTCCGCAGGCAAGGTTTACCGATATGTTTGGCGCGTCCGAGTTAGGCATGTCGCAATTCTTAAAGGTGTCTAGCAGGGGCGATGTGGCCAGCAAGCGCACCGTTGGTCATGCGGCCAGCTATGCGGTGTGCGACATTTTGTCGCCCCAGGGCGACTTGATGCCTGACGGCCAGCCGGGGTATTTCGGCGTACGTTCGCCGACAGTCACGCCCGGCTATTTTGGCCAGCCGCATCTGACGGCGTTAACCACCTTGAATGGCTACTGGCTGACCGGCGATGTCGGCTTGCGACTGGAAAATGGCGAGTTCGTCCATCTGGATCGCATCGTCGACACGGTGCAAAGCAATCTTGGTGTGCAAGCCTACACCTTGCTGCTGGAAGAGCACCTTTTGACGCTGCCCGGCGTGTTCGATGTCACCGTTGTGGGCGTGCCGCGCGGGCCTACCCGCGAAGAGGCTGTGCTGATCCTGGCGCAACCGCAGGCGGGTGCCTCGCTCGATGCGAAGACCGTCTTGCAGCATGCCCTGCAGTGTTACCCCTTCCGCGGTCGTGATGCCTTACCGGACTACACGGTGTGCGTGGCCCTGCTGTCGCCCAATGGCGAATTGCCAGCCGGCTCTACCGGCAAGGTGCTCAAGCGTTTGATTCGTGATCAGTTCTGGACCTGGCAGCGCGACTATGACGAGGGCGATCGCGAAATGCTGGCCGGGCTGGTGTGGAACCAGCAGCTTCCGACACCGCCGCAGGCCGCCGCGGTCAGCCAGGGCTTACTGGACTATCTGCATGGATAAGGCGGCCGTTGTGACGCGCGACATGGGCCAGCACGAGGCAGATTTTCAACAGAGGATAGTGCGTGGCGACAAGATAGAGCCGCAAGACTGGATGCCCGAGCGTTATCGCCAGCTCCTGCTTCGGCAAATGTCCCAGCATGCCCATTCGGAATATGTGGGGATGTTGCCGGAGGGCTTTTGGCTAAGCCGCGCCCCGAGCCTGCATCGCAAATGCGTATTGCTGGCAAAGATTCAGGATGAGGCCGGTCATGCGCAGTACTTGTATAGCGCGCTTGAGAGCCTTGGCACCTCGCGTGACGAGGTCTACCAGCAATTGCTGAGTGGCCAGGCCAAGTATCTGAATATATTCAACTATCCTGCGCTGACCTGGGCTGATGTCGGCATGATCGGCTGGCTGACCGATGGCGCAGCCATCGTGAACCAAGTGCCGCTATCGCGAAGCTCCTACGGTCCATATGCCCGCGCCATGGTGCGTATCTGCCAGGAGGAAAGCTTCCATCATCGACAGGGCTTTGATCTGGTGCGCGCACTGGTCGAAGGTAGCGCCGCCCAGCGTCAGATGGCACAGGATGCGCTCAATCGCTGGTGGTGGCCAACCGTTATGGTATTCGGCCCGCCAGATGAGCAGTCGCCGCATTCGCGGCAATCAATGCAGTGGGGCATCAAGCTTTATTCCAACGACACCCTGCGACAGAAGTTCATTGACCAGACCGTTCCACAGATACACCACCTAGGGTTGACGGTGCCCGATCCTGAGCTGCGCTTCAACCAAGCGACAGGCCACTATGAGATTGGACGGATCGACTGGGATGAATTCAATCGGGTGGTTCAGGGCGAGGGGCAGTGTAATCGCCAGCGGATCTCCAGCCGCCGTCGCGCCTGGGAGCAAGGGGCTTGGGTTCGCGACGCAGCCGCATGCCATGCCGCCAAAGTCGCCGCCGGCAAGGCGGCTCACCAAGGAGAGCAGCATGAATGAGTGGAAATCATGGGAGGTGTTTGTGCGTAGTCAGAACGGCATTGCCCACCGCCATATCGGCAGTGTCATGGCTAGCGATGCAGCAATGGCCATGCAATATGCGCGCGATGTCTACACGCGGCGTGACGACTTTGTCAGCCTGTGGCTGGTGGCGTCGGATCAGGTGATCAGCAGTGCCGGCCAGGATAAGGAGGCATGGTTCGGTACGGCGCGGGACAAAGCCTTTCGCCACGCAACCTACTACCCGGTTCCCGAGGGAGTGCAGCACCTGTGATCACCGATAGCAAACCGGTGCAGCAGCTGGCCGACTATGTACTACGCCTGGCTGACAATGCCCTAATCCTGTCACAGCAGTTGTGCGCCTGGTGTGGCCACGCGCCGACACTCGAAGAAGACCTGGCGCTGAGCAATGTCGCGCTGGATCTGCTTGGGCAGGCACGCCTGTGGCTGCAATACGCTGGCAGCCAAAGCGTACCGCCACGCAGCGAGGATGAATTGGCGTATTGGCGCGATGCCCAGTCGTTTCGCAATGTACTTTTGGTTGAGCAGCCCAATGGCAACTTTGCCGATACGCAGGTGCGCCAGTTCCTATTCGATAGCTGGCACTGCCTGTTGCTGCGCGACCTGTCCGACTCGGCTGACAAGCAGATTGCTGCGATAGCGGCGAAGGCACGCAAGGAAGCCAGCTACCACTTGCGCCGCAGCAGCGAATGGGTAGTAAGGCTCGGGGATGGCAGCGCGCTCAGCCATGGGTATGCCCAGAATGCGCTGGATCACTGCTGGAACCATATCGGCGAATTGTTCGAGATGGATGCGCTTGATCAACGCATGCTGGGGCTACGCATAGGCTGTGACCAGGCGGCTCTCCATGGCGAGTGGCTGCGCTATGTGCAGGAAGTGCTGGCAGCTGCCAATTTGCAGCTGCCGGACAGCCCGCCCTACCTGACCGGTGGCAAGCGTGGCCAGCATGGCGAGGCCCTTGTCAGCCTGTTGATGGAAATGCAGTACCTGCCGCGAACCCATCCTGGAGCGCAATGGTGACGCGCGTACATGGCATTGGGGTGCAGCCAGGCACTGAACACATCTGGGAGTGGCTGGCGGCCATTCCAGACCCGGAGATGCCCTACATCTCGATCGTCGATCTGGGCATTGTGCGCGATGTGCGCTGGCAGGCGGAACGCCTAAAGGTGGTGCTGACGCCCACTTACAGCGGCTGTCCGGCCCGGCTGCACATCGAACAAAGCATTGTGCTGGCGCTGCAGGACCGTGGACTGGATGGCGTGCAGCTCGAAACGCAGCTCTACCCGGCATGGACCAGCGAATGGATCAGCGCAGCGGGCAAGGCACGCATGCGTGCTGCCGGTGTGGCGCCGCCGCTAGCGACGCAAGCGGCCCGGCAAACCCTGCGCTTCATTCCGCGCGAATACGTAGCGCCGCGCCCGGCTTGTCCGCGTTGTGGCGCCTTGCAGACTCAGCTGTGCAATGAATTTGCCGGCACCAGCTGCAAAGCTCTGTATCGGTGCGAAGCCTGCACGAATCCGTTTGAATATTTCAAAGCCATTTGAGGCGAGCACGAGGAGGCATCAATGTCGCAGTTTTTTCCGCTACAGCTGGCCATGCTGCGCCGCGATACGCCGGACAGTCTGGTGCTCACGCTGACTGTGCCGGATGAACACCGTGCGCGTTTCGTGCATCAGCCAGGCCAGCATCTCACCCTGCGCGCAGAGCTGAGCGGCGACGAGATCAGGCGCAGCTATTCACTATGCAATGCCAGCGGCACCGCCATGCTGCAGCTGGCGATCAAGCGGGTGCCAGGTGGCCGGTTTTCCAGCTGGGTGCATAGTCAGCTGCGCGAGGGAGATTGGCTGCAAGCCGCGCCACCGACGGGCAACTTTGCATTGCCGGTTGTGCCACAGGCGCGTCGCCACTATGCAGCTTTCGCCGCGGGCAGTGGGATAGCGCCGGTCATGTCGGTGCTGGAAAGCACCCTGCGTGACGAGCGTCACAGTCGATTTACCCTGGTCTACTGCAATCGTGATCTCGCATCGGTGCAGTTTCGCGAACACTTGTGGGAGCTGAAAGACCGTTACCTCGACCGTTTCCGAGTGCTCTACCTGTTCAGCAAAGAGACACAGGATGTCGACCTGTTCGGTGGCCGATTGGATCAAGCCCGCTGCGCCGCGCTAATCGCCAGCTGTTTGCCGGCCACGCAGATCGACCACGCCTATCTATGTGGCCCGGCCGGCATGATGGATTCAGTGGCTGCCGCCTTGCAGGCAGCAGGCCTGGGTGCCGAGCAGATCCGGCGCGAGCGGTTTGCCGCATCGGCGCCTCGCCCGGCTAGCTGCGAAGCGCGTACCCCAGCGGCGAGTGGCAGCGTCGATTTGCTGGTGCAGCAAGAGGGCGCTCGGCGACGCCTGAGCCTGCCTCCCAGTGGCGATACCTTGCTCGATGCCATGCTCAAGGCTGGGTTGGCACCGCGTTATTCCTGCAAGGCTGGTGTCTGCGCCACCTGCCGCTGCAAGGTGCTGGCCGGAGATGTGGAAATGTACGAGCCACATGCCCTGGACCCGGCGGAGGTTGCCGCCGGCTATGTGCTTAGCTGCCGCAGTCGTGCGCGCAGCCAGCATCTTGAGTTGGCGCTCGACTGAGCGGCGCGCTCTCACTACTACCTGGACCGTTTATGCAAACCGCAACCCCGCTTTCGCGTTGGGCGTTGGCCCTGTATTGCCTGGCAGTCGGCTTTTCAGTCGCCGCCGTTGTCTACCACCAGTCGATGACGCAGATGATCGCGGCCTCCTTCGGCCTGCCTTCCGGTGCTTTGTGGGGCTTGTCGGTCGCCACTCAGTCCGGCTATGGCGCGGGACTGATTTTTGGTTTACCGCTGGGTGATTCCCTGTCACCACGACGGCTGATACCTGCAGTGATGTCTGGCCTCGGTGGGGTACTGATGTTGCTCGCCGTCGCGCCATCGCTGCCGGTAATGATTGTGTTCGGCGTATTGGCCGGCTTGCTATCGATTGGCGGCCAGCTGGTAATCGCCTATTGCGCCAGAACCTGCTCGGCGGCAGAGCGTCCGGCGGTGATCGGTAGCCTGCTGTCGTCCTTGTTTGCCGGCCTGCTACTGGCGCGAGTGCTGGCTGGCTGGGGCAGCGTGCAGATTGGCTGGCGTGGTGTCTATATGACGGTAGGCGCGCTGACCGTTCTGCTTGGCTTAGCCATGCGCCGCGCAATTCGCGCGCTACCGCCGGCTGCGTCCGTTGGCTACGTCCGCATGCTCGGGCAGCAGGCGCAACGCTGGCTCGACCATGCCGAGCTGCGTCGTTACGCCCTGATTGCTGCCTGCTTCTTTGCTGCATCGAATGGAATCTGGGCAAACCTAGGCTCGCTGACTTTCGCCACCCTGCATTGGAGCGCTGGCCAGACCGGTCTGCTCGCTTTCACCTCCTTGTTTGCACTGCGTTCACCAAAGTTGGCCATGTGGATGCAACAGCGCATGCGATGGCAAAACGCGGTGATCTTGCTTGGCATGGCGATGGCACTGGTATCGCTGCTGGGCATGGTTGAGGGTGCAAGCCTGCCCATGATCATTGCCTTTTTGATCTTCACCGATATCGGGGTGCGCTCGGTCCAGGCCTTGACGCAGAGCCGGGTGCTGGACATCGACCCGCCCGCTGCATCCCGCCTTAACAGTTTGTATATGACGGTGTTTTTCTTTGGTGCCGCCATTGGCTCCTGGTTGGGTGGCGTCACCATCCACCATCTGGGCTGGGCTGGCATGTATCTGTTTCCGCTGCTGTGTGCAGGTGCAGGCATCGCTTTACTGCATCTGCCCGGTAGCGCCGCGAAACTGGCCAAGGTCTGACCATTCGATCAGTACGCCAGGGACGCATACCTACTTACCCGGAAACATCCACTCAGGAGCGAGAAATGACCGCAGTTGCAATGAAGAACCGCAAGACCCCGTTGGTGGCCGGTATCAGCCTGATCTGGGCAGATTGGCTGAAGGAGCAGGATCTACTTGGGTTGCTTGAGCATCCCCTGCTGCAGGCACTGGCGAACGGCGAGGCCTGCCTTGCCACGCTGAAGTCGCTCTTGCTGCAACACAGCCACTATTCACGACATTTCACTCGCTATCTGTGCGCACTGATGGGCCAGCTGGACGAGGCGGACGATGTATTGGCGCTAATGGAAAATATGCGCGAAGAAATGGGCGTGGATGGCGTGAGCCGGGTTACCCACGCCGAGATGTTCCAGCGCACCTTGAGCATGCTTGGCCTTGCCCCTGTTGATGAAGCGCCGTTACCGGAAACGCTGGCCATGGTTGATACCATGATGGCCCACTGCCAGGACCGCGATGCCCTGTGTGGTCTGGCTGCCATGTGTCTGGGTGCCGAGGCGATCGTGCCGCTGATCTATCGCCCCATCCTGCAAGCCCTGCAGCACTTCGGCTACGGCAAGGAGGCGACCGAATTCTTCAGTCTGCATATTGAAGAGGATGAAGACCATGCGCTGACCATGTTGACCATCATGCAGCGCCTCACCCAGGGCGATGATGCACGGCGCTCGTTGGCGGCCCGCATCGGTAGCGAACTGATCGCGCGGCGCATAGCGATGTTCGACGCAATCTGGGCGCGCAGTCAGGCGCAGACATTACCAGCGTCTGGAGACGGCCGATTCAGTTCGGCTGACTTCTGGCGTGTGCCGAGCCGCCTGCGTGCCAATGTGCCGGACAGGCTCAGCCACAGCCAGGTGATGCAGGCTAGTCAGGGCGGAGATCAGCGGTTCTCGTCCGAGCGCAAACACAAAGTACATATCGTTGATCTGCCCAGCAACACCATCAGCATGACCATTGGCCGCTTGGACGAGGCCGAAGGTACCCGCCTGCATCGGCATAACTACGAAACGATGATCTATGTGATGCAGGGCGAAGGCTACTCGCGCATCGGCGAGCGCAAGGTTCCCTGGCGCGCGGGAGATGCCATTTATGTGCCGGTGTGGGCTGAGCACCAACATGTCAATACCGGTGCGGGTGAGGCGGTGTACCTGGCCTGTGAAAACGCCCCGCTATTGCAAAACCTTGGCGGCATCGCCTTGCGCGAGGAACTCGGCGTGACGAGCGCCTGATCCGCTGCGCCCGCCGCATCGCCCGGATGCCGGGCGCAGCCCTATATCGACAGCAGACAAGACCGAGAACGAGACCATGCTGACTTCCCTATCAAGCTGGACGCCCGACAGCTGGGCATCCAGGCAGCAATCCCATATGCCGGCCTACCATGATGATGCCGAGGCAGATGCCGTGTTGGCACGGCTGTCCGCCTACCCTGCGCTAGTCAGCGTGGCGGAAATCCGCGAACTGCGCGACCAACTAGCCCGTGCTGCCCTGGGCCAGGCGCTGGTTATTCAGGCGGGTGATTGTGCGGAACAATTTGAAGGCTTGCGCCCTGCGGTACTGACGGCACATTACCAGTTGCTTGGCAGCATGGCTGAGCAATTGCAGCTCGGTACGGGTTTGCCGGTACTGTGCTTGGGCCGCATCGCGGGCCAGTACGCCAAGCCGCGTAGCCAGGCGGAGGAAACCCGTGCTGGCTTGAGTTTGCCAAGCTACCGCGGTGACATCATTAATGGCAGCCGGTTTGACGCAGCGACGCGCCGCCCCGATCCGGCCCGTATGGAGCAAGCCTACTTCCATGCAGCTGCCAGCCTGAACTACCTGCGTAGTCTGGAGCGCAGCGGGGCAGAAAGGGAGGGGCGCTATTTCACCAGTCATGAGGCCTTGCTCCTGCCTTATGAACAGGCCGCGCTGCTGCGTGGCGATGATGGGCTGTGGTATGGCGGTTCCGGGCATTTTCTGTGGGTGGGGGAGCGCACCCGCCAGCTTGACAGCGCCCATATCGAATTCGTACGCGGCATACAGAATCCAATCGGCATCAAGATAGGACCCAATATCGAGCCGGCGACGCTATTGGCCCTGATTGCCCTGCTCGATCCGGACAATATTCCAGGCCGCCTGACTCTGATTGTGCGTATGGGCCGGCGTGCTATCGAGCAATTGCCGATGCTGCTGGCGGCGGTACGCGATGCCGGCCGTCAGCCCTTATGGCTATGCGATCCCATGCATGGCAATGGTGTGGTAACGGATGGAGGTATCAAGACACGGCGTTACGACGATATCGCAGCGGAAATCCAGGGCTTTATCGCGGCGCATCGCCAATGCGCTACCCATGCCGGAGGTGTGCACCTGGAGCTGAGTGGTGAATCGGTGACCGAATGTCTTGGCGGGCCCGAGGGCCTTGATGAACGCGATCTGGGCCGGGCCTATCTAACCGCCTGTGATCCGCGACTCAACCCTGCCCAGGCCCAGGCATTGGCCCGTACATTGATCGATGGACTTGGCATGGCGGCCGCCGCGCCAGAGCAGATAAATCTGACTGAACGCCTGATTGCGACGCGCCGCAACTGTGATCGCACCAGTTTCTGTGGGCCGGGCTTTCGGCTCAGCTATCGTGAGTTGGATCGGGTAGTGCGCCGCCAGGCCGCCTGGATGGCGCGATCCGGCGCCAAACCTGGCGAACGTGTACTGATCGCGCTGAATGACGGGCCGGAGCTGCTCGCAACATTTTTTGCGGCGTTGGCGCTCGGTGCGCTGCCGGTCGTAGTGAACCCACGGCTCGATAGTGCCGCGATCGCACAGTTGTTGGCGGATGCACGCCCGGTACTGTGCTTTGCCGACTCAGCGCAAGCTGCGTTGTGGCCTGTGACACCGACCTTGCATTGCCTGGATGCCGATGCCCATTTGGATTGGCTGGGGGACGCTCACCCGGACGATGCGTGGGATGACTTTGTCTACCAGTCCGTTGAGGCGCCAATCCTGATCCAGTACACCTCCGGTAGCACCGGCCTGCCCAAGGGGGTTGTACACAGTGCCCGCTCGGTGTTGGCTGCATGCGAGCATTTTGCAGCAGGTCAGCTTGGCCTCGCCGAAACCGACATCTTGTATTCGGTGCCGAAGTCCTTCTTTGGTTATGGCATGGGCAATAGCCTGTTTTTTCCGCTTCACCTTGGCGCTTGCGCCTTGCTTGATTCGCAATGGCCGTCACTCGAGCGGGTGCGAGCACTACTGCGTCAATACCAGCCCACAGTGCTATTCGCAGTGCCTGCTCTATATCGCATGCTGCTGGACGAAGATATCGATGGCAGCGAACTCTCAGTCAGATTGGCATTTTCGGCTGGCGCGCCCCTGCCTCCGGCAATAGCCAGCCGCTGGCGGGAACGCTTCGGCGTCGACCTGCATGACGGCATCGGCGCCACCGAAATGTGCCATGTCTTCGCCACCAGCTATCCGGATGCCGTGCAGCCTGGCAAGGTGGGGCGCATGTTGCCTGGCTGGGAGGCCCGCATTGTGAATGCCGATGGCTTACCGGTTGCGGATGGCGAGTATGGCGTATTGTTGGTCAAGTCTCCGAGCATGGCGCTGGGGTATTGGGAGAGGCCGCAAGATCAGGCGGCCCGTTTTGTCGATGGCTGGTATCGCACGGGTGATCTATTCAGTCAGGATAGCGACGGGATGCTGACCTTCCACGGCCGCGAGGACGATCGTTTCAAGGTAAACGGGCGTTGGGTTGTGCCGGTAGAGATCGAAAACCTGCTGGGCAATCTGTTGCCGGAAGTCAACGAATGCTATCTGGTGCCGGGCTCGGATCGAGATGGCGAATTACGGCCTGTACTGTTTGTGCGTGGAGCAGTGGCTGGCGATGCACTGGTCCGCTTGGTTCGCGCCACGCTGGAGGCGCATTTGGAGAGCTACAAACGTCCGCAGCGGATTGCAGTGCTGGCAGAGCTTCCTCTTAATCGCAATGGCAAGCCTGATCGGCGCGCGCTATCGAAGCAGGCTGGTGTATTGCTGTGCAGCCAGTCGGAGATGCAACCATGTTGAGTCTGGATGCATTTATGGACTATGGCAGGCTTGGCTACACGCATGTGCCACTGTGGCAAACCTTCGTGCTACCGCCAGGCGTGGAAGCGGCCGATATTTACCAAGCGCTGGCAAATGAAGGACAGGACTATCTGTTTGAGACCGGCCAATGGCATGACGGTGTATTTTGCCCCTGCTATTCGGTGATTGGTCTGCCCTGTAGCGAGCACGTTGAACTGGATGCAGGTCTTTTTCGTCACTACCGTGATGGCCAGATTTTGCGTGAGCTGGCTTGCGAAGACCCTTTGGCGGAGCTAGCGAGCTTTCAGCAAGGCTTCCGGGTGCCGGAGTTTGCCGAGCTGCCGCAGTTCAGCGGCGGTTTGTTCGGGTATTTCGGCTTTGAGACCACCAGACTGATTGAACCACGCTTGCGCCGCGCCGAACCTAAGCCGTCCGGATTGGATATGCCTGACGTATGGCAATGGCTTAGTACCGCGCTGATCGTGCTGGATCATGAACGAGGCCTGGCCTTTTGTATCGTGCACGAGCAACCGCAATCTTGCAGCGACTACTCACGGGGCTTAGCACGCTTGCAGCGCCTTGGTGCGCAACTTTCGCCTGTATTGGTGCCTGCAACCGCGAGCCGCGCGTGGTCGCAGCAGGAGCCCTCGATGCCGCAATTTGATTTTCCTCGTGAGGACTACGAGCAAGCAGTAGCCCGCATCAAGGAATACATTGCGGCAGGTGACGTCATGCAGGTCGTTCTGTCGCAACGCATGAATATGGACTACGAAGGCAGCGCTCTGTCGCTCTATCGAGCATTGTGCAGCCTCGGGCCTACCCCATACCGGTATCTATTGAACCTGGGCGATTGTCAGATCGTGGGCGCCTCGCCGGAGATGCTTTTTCGACAGGAGAACGAGCTGGTGACCAGCCGCCCGATGGCTGGTACACGGCGTCGCGGCGCGGGGGCTGCCGAGGATGAGTGGCTGCGCGACCAATTGTTGGCTGATCCGAAAGAGATTGCCGAGCACATGATGCTGGTTGATCTGGCACGCAATGACCTGGGCCGCCTGGCTGACAAGGGCAGTGTGCAGGTCGAGCGCCTGCTCAAGGTGGAGTACTTTTCCCATGTGATGCATATCGTGTCGACGGTAACCGGGCGTATGCCCGACACGGTAAGTGGCTTGGATCTGCTTAGGAGCACTTTCCCGGCGGGCACCTTGAGCGGTGCGTCGAAGATACGGGCGTTGGAGGTGATTGCGGAACTGGAGCCGCACGGACGCGGCGTGTATGGGGGGGCCATTGGCTGGATGGATTGGTGCGGGTGCGCTGATCTGGCGATTGCCATCCGAACTGCGTTGCTTTGCGCTGGGCGGCTGCATATACAGGCCGGTGCCGGCGTGGTGCGCGACTCGCTCGCCGCCCGCGAATGGGAAGAAACCATGGAAAAAAGTCGGGTAATCCGCCTGGCTGCCGCACGCTGCGAGGAGGCGCTGGCATGCACCTGATGATCGACAACTACGATTCGTTTACCTACAACATTGTGCAGTACCTAGGCATGCTGGGCGCCGATATTGTGGTCAGGCGCAATGACCAGATCAGCCTGGCACAGATCGAGGCGTTGGCACCCGAGTCGCTGATTATTTCACCGGGACCTTGTTCGCCAGCCGAGGCTGGCATTTCCTTGGCGGCTATACATCGCTTCGCTGGGCGCTTACCTATGCTTGGCATCTGCCTAGGCCATCAAAGCATTGCAGCAGCGTTTGGCGCCGAGATCCGTCGTGCATCCGAAGTCATGCATGGCAAAGTATCGCGTATGCGCCATCATGGCCAGGACATGTTTGCCGGCTTGCCCGATGGGGTGCAGGTCGCACGTTATCACTCCCTGGTGGCCGACCGCCTGCCGGTTGATTTGCAGGCAACCGCTCATGTGCTTGACGCACAAGGTGGCCTGGGAGAAATCATGGCCTTGCGCCATCGCGAGCTGCCCATCTTTGGCGTGCAGTTCCATCCAGAGTCTGTATTGACTGAACGCGGGATGGCGATGCTCGCCAATTATCTGAGCCTGGTTCGCCAGGATGTAGCCGCCTATGCCTAAGGCAGCCTAGGTATATGCGCCCTGCCACGGTGCATCACCGGCCCCGCGAGGATCAGGGCTTGGGCGGCGGCAGTCAGCGCATCCCCGTGATCTATTCAATTTCGATCAGGTGCGCGCAAGCGTTGGCGTCTACCGCCGGACCTCAAATAGAGCACTACCCACCATTGCGAAGGCGGTTTTGCCCGCCTGCAGGAGTACCTATGCAAGAACCGCATTTCAGTAAGCAATATCTCGTTCGTTTTTCGCACTGCGATCCGGCGGGCATTGTCTACTTTCCGCAGTATTTGGTGATCAGCAACTGGCTGGTGGAAGATTGGTTTACCGAAGGCCTGGACGTCTCATTTTCTGACATGATCGGCCCGCGCCGGCTGGGCTTGCCCTTGGTCAAGCTGGAATGCGAGTTTGCATCCCCCTCTCGCCAGGGCGACATGCTGACCATGGATCTGCGACTGGTTCGTCTGGGTCGACGCTCACTGACAGTGGATATCGATGCACACGTGGCGGGTGCGCTGCGCATGCGTTGCCGCCAAGTGATGGTTCAGACTTCGCTTGACAATGGCTGCTCGGTTGATATACCGCCCGACATCCGTCATGCCCTGCAAGCCTTACCGGTCGACCTGGAGATACTGGTATGAAGCTGCTGCAGCCACCACACTGGGCGCGACCGCGCGGCTATGCAAATGGTATCGCAGCGCGCGGCACGCTGGTGTTTACTTCGGGCCAACTAGGATGGGATGCGGACGAGCAATTGCGCAGTGAGCGCTATGCCGACCAGGCGATACAGGCTCTGCACAATATCGTGGCGGTGCTGGCCGAGGCTGGGGCGCGACCCGAGCATCTGGTACGGCTGACTTGGTATGTCAGCGATCGAGAAGCCTATTTTGCCGATGCGCGCGAAGTCGGACGTGCCTATCGCGATCTGATCGGCCACTACCCGGCAATGAGCGCCTTCGAGGTCAAATCCTTGATGGTGGAGGGGGCTAAGGTCCAGATCGAAGCGACAGCTGTGATACCTGACTGAATATCAATTTGTGCTCAATCGGTCAGGCGGCTCGGCAAGCAGTTGGCCTGATTGGCGGCAAGGCAGATTGGTCCTGGTTGCGATGGTTTCAGTGCCGCAGGCGCCGAGCGCTGCTGCGCTGGCGCCTGCGCGGCGTCATATTGCCGACATGGCGCGGCGAAGATCGCGGGCATGTATTGCAGCCTGCTCGGGCGAGACAATATTGGCAAAACCGAGCAGCAGGCCTTTGCCGCAGTGGTGCTCGACGCTACGCGCTGATAGCGCTGCGACGCCCAGGTGATGTTCGCGCGCGCGGTGGGCTAGTAGCTGGTCGTCTTCGTCCTCGGAAAGTCGGGCAAGTAGGTGCAGGCCACTGGCCGGCGCATCGAAATGCAGGCGGCTGCCAAATTCGTCGAGCAGGCTGTTCAGTACCATTTGCCTGCGCTGCGCGTAGGCGGCTCGCATTCGGCGTAGGTGGCGAGTGAAATGACCTTCCTTGATAAAGTCCACGATCACCCCTTGATTCAGCAAGGGGCAACCATCGTTGATGGTATTGCTGGCGTCGTTAAAGCGTGGAACCAAACGCTTCGGTACGACCAGATAGGCGAGCCGAAGCGAAGGGCTGAGCACCTTGCTGAAGGTGCCGATGTACAGCACGTTGTCGTTGGCGTCGAGGCTGGATAGCGAGGGAAGTGGCTGGCCGTCGTAGCGGTATTCGCTGTCGTAGTCATCTTCAATTACGAAGGCATTGTGACTGGCGGCCCAGGCGAGCAGGGCGAGGCGTCGGGTCAGTGATAGGGACACACCTAGCGGACTCTGATGCGCTGGTGTCACCAGGGCAAAGCGCGCATGGGGGGCCTTGGCTTTGCCGGCGTCTACTTGCATGCCGTCCGCATCGACCGGCACTGGTACCAGCTGTGCCCCCATGCCGGCGAGAAGATGACGCGCAGGTGGAAAGCATGGGTCTTCGATCCACACTTCGTCCATCGGTCGCAGTAGCGTGCGGCACAACAAGGCCATCGCCCCGCGATAGCCGGCAGTTACAAATACCTGCTGCGCAGAGCAATCAACGCCTCGCGATAGGTGCAGGTAGCCGGCGATAGCCTCGCGCAGCGGTGGATAGCCAGCCGGCGAAGGGTAGGTCAGCATCTTGCTTTGCAGTCGTAACTGCCGGCTGTTCAGGCTTGCCCATAGTTTTTTCGGAAACAAATCGAGCGCTGGCAAGCCAAGTTGAAAGGGTAAAGTCTTTTCATGTAGCACCATATCGTGGGTGCTTGGCCTTGGCGGCTGGGCATCCACGCGATTCAGGTTTAGCGTGGGCGATACGACCGTACCGGCTTGGCCGCGCGCCTCCAGGTAGCCATCTCCTATCAACAAGTCGTATGCGACTTCGACGGTATTGCGTGAAATCTGCAATTCGCTAGCCAAGGCACGAATCGATGGCACGCGCTGGCCCGGGGCCAGGGTGCCCTGACGAATGGCACGTATGAATCTTTGGTAGACCTTCCGATACAGGGGCGGACCGCTGGTTGATTTCAGTGCTGTTGAGGTGAAGATCTCATTCATATTTAGTAAATCAAGCTAAAGAATATGGTTCGGCAAGGGGATTGCTGATCAAACAGGTTTTTTGACTTGTCCTGTTTACTTATCGGGAAGTGCTGGGCGAAGCGAGCATTCAGTCAATGCAGCCGGTTCGGAGAGATGGGTAGTCAAATTAATGCAAGCATGTCATTGATTCGTTGCTGCTTTATTCTTTCCTCTCCGCTCCTCTCATTGCGTGAGGGAGTGGTGCTTTTGCACGCAGGGCCATGTTGAGCAACTGGAAACAGCTTGGTTCAACCTCTGTTTGCCAACTTTGTCAAAGGGAAGATGGCAGTCGATGATTGATGCAGTGTGACCACCTTTCTAAGGTGCGCCATTGTCCTGACGGAATAATTTTTGCATTGCGCGCAAGCAATATATGTTGCCGGTTCGGGTAACTACTGATGGTGTTAAACCATTGTTTATGCAATCAATTCAATTGATTGTTTGAATATTATATATTGTATGTATTTAAGTGTGTTTGCGATAAATATGACGCGGAAGATTTTGCGAAATTACTCTGCGCAGAAGCGTTTTGCCGCGATATTGCGATGACAAGGGTAGGCCAAGAGTTCTGCCAAAATAATCTTGTCGAAAGGCCTGCTCAGGTCCTTCGCATCAGTTCCCGCCAGGTAAGATACATGCGCAAGTCGAATTCCAGCTGATGGTAGCCAGGCTGCATGTAGTCGCACAGCTGGTAGAACGCTTTGTTGTGATCGCGCTCTTTCAGATGTGCCAACTCGTGAACGACGATCATGCGCAGAAATTCCGGCGGGGCATCCTTGAATAGCGTCGCAATTCGGATTTCTTTCTTGGCTTTCAACTTGCCGCCCTGCACCCGCGAAATGGCAGTATGCAAACCCAGCGCCTGGTGAACGACATCAAGCTTGCTGTCGTACACCACCTTGTTGATCGGTGCGGCATTACGCAGCCAGTCTTGCTTGATGGCGCAGACATAGTCATACAGGGCGCGATCGGTCTGGATATCGTGGCGGCCCGGATATTTGCGCGCCAGATGGGCGCCCAATTGTTCGCGTGCGATCAAGGTGCGCACCTGATCTTGCAGTTCGGTCGGGTAGGCGCGCAAATAGGGAAGTTCGTGCATGGCGGTCCACAATTGCGGCAACTCAGGGGAGGCAGGGGCAGGCCGTTCGTCCGTCTGAACTTGGCAGCCGGGCAGATTTACGACTCAATACAACGGTCTGCACATGACAGCCATTGCGCATACCAAGGAGGAAAACATGCAAGCGAGTTCGGTATCACCCAGCAGCTCCCTGTCGCGCCAGTTGCAGGAGGCTACACCAGCACAGGGACGGCGCAAAAGTGCCGAGATTGAAGAAGCGCCCAAACCGAAACGGGCCGAGCCACAGCAAGAGCTCAAACCCTCGGTAAACAGCCAGGGTCAGAAAGTCGGCAGTCGTATCAATACCAGCGCTTGAATCAACCCTGCATAGTTTCGCCTACCAGGCCGCAACGCAAGTTGGCGGCCTGTTATTTGTTCACGGCAGAATCGGCCACCGCTTCGGTGGCGGCTGGCCGCCGTGCCCGCTCGCGTAGTGCCTGATAGGCGCGCAGGGCCACGTAGGCATCATTGGCGGCATAGCGCTGCTGGCTGTCATTGAGCTGCGCTGCCGCCCAATTGGACATTTTTGCGCTCTTGGATTTGCGATAGTGCTGGCGGAACAAAATGGCAACGGCTTGCACTGCGCCTACGGTATTGCGATAGCCGGCGCGGCGAAATAGCGGTACCAGGTCTTCCACGCCGCCACAGCGCAAGCCGAAGTTGGCGTCGAGCAAGGCAAGATCAGAGCGCAGATCAAAACCCACTTTCCGAATCGAGCGATCTGCCAGCAATTCGCGCAGTGCCGCAGGCATGGTAATGCGCAGCGGGAACAGATAGGCACGCTGATTGGTACACAGCTGGACCAGATGCGGGCCTTGCGGCGCCTCGCCCTTTTTGAAGGTGGGGCGCGATTCGGTATCAAAGCCCAGCGTGCCGGCAGCGCGCAGCACGGCGCAGGCTTCGGCCACTGCCTGTTCGCCCTGGACGACTTCGATATCGTCGATTTCAAAACCCTGGAAGGTCGGCAAGGCCTGGATGGTGGCCTTGCCCATCAGGTTGCGGCGCGGTTGACTGCTACCACTGGCGCTTGTGCCATTGGCGCTGCCGCTACTTCCCGCGCTGCGGCTGCGCGAACTGCGCCCGCTGCGGGAATCGGATTTACGCGCGGTGTCGCGGGTGGCGACAGGCGCGCTGCGTTTGAACAGGCCGCTAAAGCGGGCAAACAATCTGGATAATGCGGACATAGGAAAACCTGACTTGACGGTCGGGCCCGATCTGGCGCCCAAAAAATGCGAGCAGCATTTTAACCTTACAACTGCTTGATTTGTTGTAAATCTTTCATAAGGCTAGCGTTCAGCAAATTGCAGCGCCCGCTCAATGAAGTGCTTGGGCACCTGGCTGCGCGGTACTTTGCCGTGGAACCAGCGCCGCACTTCATCGTCGAGCCCGATGCCGTGCATATAGTTGTACAGCGCCTTGTTCAGTGCCACACCCAAGGTGTCGTGGTCGACGCCGCTCGGGTCGTGAAAACCGACATCGTTCTTGGCAAAGCTGACCGGTGGCAGCGGTTTGAGGGTGACGCCGTATTCTTCCGGGTTCTGGCCAACCGGCGAGTGCACGGTGCAGACAAAGCGGTGAAAATAGCCGGACTGGATGCAGCCGGCGGCGAACAGCTGGCGCACATATTCCAGCGCATCGACGGTGTCCTGCACCGTCTGGGTGGGAAAGCCATACATCAGATAAGCATGTACCAGAATGCCGGCCTCGGCAAAGCCGCGGGTGACGCGCGCCACCTGTTCCACCGACACGCCTTTTTTCATCAGCTTGAGCAGCCGGTCGGACGCCACTTCCAGCCCGCCCGAAATGGCAATGCAGCCCGAGTCGGCCAGCAGCTGGCACAGCTCCGGGTTGAACGATTTCTCGAAGCGGATATTTCCCCACCAGGAAATCGCGACATTGCGGCGTATCAGCTCCTCGGCCAGCGCGCGCAACATTTTCGGTGGCGCAGCCTCGTCGACAAAGTGAAAGCCGGTCTGGCCAGTCTCGGCGATGATCGCTTCGATGCGATCGACCAAGGTGGTGGCGCTGGCAGTTTCGTAGCGCGAGATATAGTCGAGTGTGACGTCGCAAAAACTGCATTTCTTCCAGTAGCAGCCGTGTGCCACCGTCAGTTTGTTCCAGCGCCCATCCGACCACAGCCGGTGCATCGGGTTGAGCATGTCCAGCAGCGACAGATAGCGATCAAGCGGCAAGCCATCCCAGGTTGGCGTGCCCCAGTCCTCGAACGGAATATCTGCTTCCATGAAATTGTGGTAACGCACCACGCCGTCTTCGCGCACAAAGCAACGCACCAGGCGCTGCGCGCTACGCTTGCCCTGCAGATGGTCGATCAGCGCCAGCAGTGGCCGCTCGCCGGAGTCCAGGGTGATGAAGTCGACATAGTCGAATACCCGTGGCTCTTTCAATTCGCGCAGTTCGGTATTGGGAAAGCCGCCACCGAGTGAGATACGGATGTCCGGGTAATGCGCCTTGATGGTCTGGCCGATGCGCAGTGCCGCATACATGGCGCCGGGAAACGGCACCGACAGCAGCACCAGATCGGGCTGGTGGCGCTTGATGGCGGCAAGGGTCAGCTGATGCAGGCAGGCATCGACCAGGCCATGTGGCGCGGCCAGTGCGCTGGCGAGTGGCTCGAACGTCGGTTGCGCCATGGCGAGCGATTCGGCATAGCGAACAAACTCGAAGCGTGGGTCGATCGCATCGCGCACGACATCGGCGATATCGTTCAGATACAGGGTGGCAAGGTGGCGGGCACGGTCATAGCTGCCAAGGGCGCCAAACGCCCAGCCCAGCGGGTCGCCGCCATCCGGGTCGTCCGGGTCCACATACACATCCAGTGCATCAAATCGCGGCCCTTCCGGCAGGAAGCGGCGGCTGCAGATGCGATGTGCCAGGGTGGCATCGCGCCCTTGCAGAAAGGCGATGGTGGCATCGATGGTGCCGGCATACAGATCGAAGTGTTCGACAAAATCGTGCGCCAGTGCGCTGCGCTCGCGCTTGGGTATGTTGACGATGGCATCGCGTACCCCGGTCAAGCCCTCGCGGGAAAACAGCGTCAACACCAGTGCCAGTGCCAGATCTTCCTGTACCGCATCGAAGCCGCGCGATCGCAAGAAGCCGGTCAGATAGGCGGTGGACGGATAGGGCGTATTGAGCTGGGTCATCGGCGGGATGAGCGACAGCACGCGGAACGGGCGGGCAGACATGGCGGCTTTCGGAGAACGCAAACAATCGCGATTGCAGGCCGCTATTTTGCCTGATGGCGGCGCGGCTGCCGAATCCACACTGTCAATGGCTCAGCGGCGCGCGCGCCAGTCACGGCGCAGCAGGCCATACAGCGCGCTGTCCGATACCTCGTCATCAACTATCCACCGCTCGCGCAGCAGGCCTTCCTGCTCAAACCCGAGACGGGTCAATGCCTTGGCTGATGCGGCGTTGCGCGGATCGATATCGGCTTCCAGCCGGTGCAGTTGCAGCGTATCAAAAGCAAAGTGCAGCAAGGCAGACAGGGCTTCATGCATCAAGCCCTGGCCCCAGGCATTGCTGGCCAGGCCATAACCGATTTCGGCGCGCCGGCACTGCGGCATGAAATTGAACAAGGAGCAATTGCCGATCAGTCGCTCATCGGCCTTGCGGATCAGGCCGAGACGCAGGTGCTCGCCGCTCGCCAGGGTTTGCAGATCGCGCGCGATCAGCTGCTCCGCTTGCTCGCGGCTGGTCCAGGGCGGCGTGCTCCAGTAACGCATCACCTCTGGGTCGGAAAACACGGCGAACAGGTCATCTGCATCGCTGGGCCGCATCGGGCGCAGCAGCAAGCGTTCGGTGCGCAATTTCACGGTGTCGAAGGCGGGATGCATGGGCGTGCCTTGGGCTATTTGTTGCGATAGGCGCAATAGCCTGGTCGTGGGCCGACCTGCGGGTGCTTGCGGCAGGTATTGGGCCGCTGCTCGTAAACGGTGCAGCGGCGGCTGTCGGCATCCAGATACAGGCAGTCGCCATTGGCGCGCCGTGCCAGGGTAAAGATGCTGTGTTTGTGGTTGAACTGGCCGACGATGCGCGCCTTGATCAAACGCTTGGCAATATTCTTGGCCGGCTCATGCTCGGCTTCGAACGGGTCGACCACGCCCAGCCTGACGAGATCGACCAGCTTTACCTCGACCGGCATGGTGCAGCAGGTAGCCTGGCAATCGTCGCACAGGCCGTTGCGGTATTTGATCCAGCTGCCCAGCCGGTCGAGATCGGAAAAATGGATGATGGCGGGTTTCATGACTTTGGCACGAATGACAGCCGCCAAGTATAGCGATACGGCCAGCAAGGCTGGCCGTAAGTGAGTGTTCGGTACTGCTTACCACAGATCGTTGCTGGCCTTTTCCAGCAGATGGTCTTCGATCCGCCGCCGCACGGCTCCGCGTTTCACCATGCACTTGGTGTGCTGCTCGCGGGTGCTGGGGGCATCTTTCATCAGACGACTGAGTGCTGCTGCCGAGTCGGGCTCACCGCCGGCACGGGCCTTGGTGGTCTTGGACATGTCGCTTTACTCCTGGGTTGATCTGCTCCGGCAGTAAAGATGCCAGTCCAATGCGACGTTCAGGTGACAGTGTGCACCGCCGCGCACTGTCGGCCTGCGCCACATCTTGCGCAGATCAAGGTAAGTTACGCCGCAGCCAGGCGCCTGTCGAGCAAAATGGCCGCAGTACAGGCGCTTGCGGCGTTCTGCCTTCGCCATTCACTGAAAAATGCCGTTTTGCCCATGTCGAAAAGTGTCGCATCCTTGCCGCAAATACCGGGTGGGGTATCGCTCCTGGGCGGCGGAAACTGACAGTCCAGAAATGAAAAGACCCGTATTGCTGGCCTGCGTAGCAGGGGCAATACGGGTCAAGTCGGGCTAGCGTAGCGGCCCGGTCTGAATCACCGGCTACCAGAGGTCGGCGGTCGACTTCTCCAGCAGCAAATCTTCCACCTTGCGGCGTACATCACCGCGTTTGATCATGCGCTCGCTATGCTGCTCGCGCGTGGTGGGGGCTTCCTTCATCAACTTGCTCAATGCCACGCTGGTATCTGGTTCGCTGCCAGTGCGGGCTTTGGATGCTTTGGTCTGGGTCACTGCATTTCCTCCCTCGGGTTGATGATTGGCGGGTAACAGTTTGCGGCGCGCATTTTACCGTTTGTCGTGCGCGATTTCGCGCACATTTTTTGCCTTGCCATCGGATCTTGCCTGCAAGACGACGTGACAGCAGCGTGCGCTGGCGCATATCAAGCGGCCGGGCTGCCGTTCTGTCCGGGCCTGCCTTGGCGGCGGCGCAGGCGGCTGGTATCGATGAGGCCGCTGGCACGTGCGCGCAATTGGCCGCAGCCGCCATCGATATCCTGGCCGGCTGAATTGCGTACCTTGGTCAGCACGCCATGGCTGTGCAGATAGCGTTTGATCTCGTCGATACGCTGGGCGGATGGACGCTGGAATTCATCCGATTCCAGGCTGTTGTAGGGGATCAGGTTGAGCACGCCGAACTTGCCGCGTAGCAGCTGCAAAATACCGGCCAGTTCGGCCTCGCTGTCATTGATGCCGGCCAGCAAAGTCCATTGATACTGGATCGGGTAGCCCACCCTGCGCGCATAGTCCTCGCCCAGCGCCACCAGTTCGTCTGGCGAAATTTGCGGTGCACGTGGCAGCAACTGGCTGCGCAGGTCCGCTTGGCTTGAGTGCAGCGACAGAGCCAGCGCCGGCTTGACTCGCAGCGCGGGCAGGCGCTCGAAGACGCGCCGATCGCCCACGGTGGAGAACACCAGATTCTTGTGGCCGATATTGCCATCGCTGCCCAAGAGCTCGATGGCTTCGACCACATTGTCGAGGTTGTGCGCAGGCTCGCCCATGCCCATGAACACCACCTTCTTCACCGGGCGGATACGTCGCGCCAGCACCACCTGGGCGACAATTTCGCCACTATCGAGCTGGCGCAGCAGGCCGGATTTGCCGGTCATGCAAAAGGTGCAGCCAACCGCACAGCCCACCTGGCTGGATACGCACAGGCCATCGCGCGGCAGCAGCACGCTTTCCACCATCTGGCCATCACTCAGCGCCACCAACAGGCGGATCGAGCCATCGCCAGCCTCGTGCTGGCTGTGTATGCGCGCCAGGTCCTCCAGTTGCGCCGCAATGGCGGCAATGCCCTGCCGGACGGTGAGCGGGAAGTAGTCCTCGCTCTTCTGATGGCGGGTGCCGCTATCGAGCGGCAAACCCTTGAGCCAGGCGCGATTGATCCGGCCGATATGGCAGGGCAGGGCGCCGATCTCGGTCAGCGATTGGTGGAGTTGCTGAATTCGCATGCGGTGAACTTTTTGTTGCTGGTGCCGGGATTGCGCGCAAAGGCGCGACGGCCCCGACGGCTCGTGTGAAGGTCTACAAGTCGCTACGCCTGTGAAGCGGCTGCTTACTCTTCGACCTCGCCATCACGGTATTTCCACCAGCCCTTTACCCGGCTGAAGCGGCTTTTTTCCGACAATTTGGCTGCCTTGCCGCCGATCTTGAATTTGGCGACGAACTCCACCGTGCCTTCGTCGTCATCGACGCCGCCGCCTTCGCAGCCAACAATGGTCAGGCCCACCCATTTGGCGGTGTCGCCATCGAAGTCGAGGCTGGCGGGGCGGGTATCGGGATGCCAGCTGAACAGCAGGTAGTCGGCTTTTTTCAGGACAAAGGCGGCATAGCGCGAGCGCATCAGCGCTTCGGCAGTGGGCGGGCCTTCCTTTTCCATATGGTAGAGATAGCAGCAATCCTTATACGGTTTGCCGGAGCCGCAGGGGCAGTCAGAGGGGAAGGCGTGTTTGGACATGTGGGGCGCGTTTCAGGTAGAGGGTTGGTGTGCCGTGGCCTTGCTCAAGCAGCCGTACTGCCCGGATGCAGGTAGCCGCATTCGTAGCAGTCGAACAAGGCATCGAGCAGTGCCGCGCTGTATTGACCGGCCGGCAGGCGGCGCTCATTGGCGAGCTGGCGCAGCTGGCCATGGCAGGCCGGATCGGCGTCTAGCGTGTCGCCATTGATATAGATGTGTGCATCGTCAAACAGCATTACCGTTTTCAGATCGAGCATCACGCCGTGTTTGGCGAGCTGGCGGGCAAAGGCTGCCTCGTCCAGATCATCTTGCGGGCTGTCGTAGAACACATGGGACTTGGGTTCGCTGAAGTAGCGCCCGACAAAATCGGCCACCGTGTCCTTGTCCCACTGTATGCCTTGCAGCATGGTCTGGACGCGGGCGACGAAGTCGTCTGGCAGGCGCGCCGGATTGCTGGTTGCCGCTAAGTCGGGGTCGCGGTACATGCCGTCCAGTTCGATATGGTCACGCAGGTAATCGAGAAAGGCACCGCCGAGTTCCTGTGCTGTCGGGGCGCGAAAGCCGACCGACCAGGTCATGCCTTCTTCGAGCGACACGCCTTCATGGGCATATTTGGGCGGCAGATAGAGCATATCGCCGTGCTCGAGCACCCATTCCTGCTCTGGCTCGAAGCGCTGCAGCACCTTGAGCGGTGAGTCGGGCACCAGGGCCAGATCGGTCTGCGAGGAAATGCGCCAGCGTTTCTTGCCGCCTACCTGTAGCAAGAACACATCATAACTGTCGAAATGCGGCCCGACGCCGCCACCGGCTGGCGCCCAGGAAATCATCAGGTCATCAAGGCGCACATGCGGGATAAAGTCGAAGCGATACAGTAGCTCGGCACAGAAAGGCACGTGGTGATTCATGTTCTGCACCAGCACGGTCCAGTCGGCATTGCCCAGCTTCTTGAAGCGCGATGGCCGGAACGGGCCGGATTCACACGACCATTTGCCCGCCTTGACTTCGACCAGGCGCGACTCGACATCGTCCTGGCAAGCGAGATCGGTCAGGTCGCCAAGGCTCGGTAGCCAGTCGAATTGGGTGACCGCCTGGCGGATCAGCAGGGGTTTTTTCTGCCAGTATTCGGCGAGGAACTGTTGCGGCGTGATATTGCCAAGCGGCGGATAAGACATCGTTGATCTATAGTCGCGTTAATTTGGCCCGATTATCGCACGACGGCGCCAGGGCACCGAGGCACCACGATGCCGAGGGCGGCAGGGGGAGCACGGTGAGCAAAGGAGGCGACTGATGCTGGAGCCAGGAATCGTGGCACCCGATTTCGAACTGCCGGACGCTGCAATGGATCCGGTCAGCCTGTCGGACTATCGCGGTCAGAAGATTGTCGTCCTGTACTTCTACCATCGCGACAACGACCCGGGCTGCACCCGCGAGGCCATCGAGTTTTCCGATCTGGCCGATGGCTATGCCAAGGCCGATGCGGTGGTGCTGGGCGTCAGCCTTGATGACCCGTTCTGCCATGAAGACTTTCGTGACCGGCATGGCCTGTTGGTGCGGCTCTTGTCCGATACCGACACGGCGGTATCGCGCCAGTATCACACCCTGCGCGAAATGGAACGCGATGGCGTGGTAAAATTGGCACTCATCCGTTCCACCTTCGTTGTCGATTACGCCGGCACCTTGCGCCATGCGCTGTACAACGTAAGCCCCCGCGGGCATGCGGCGGATGTTCTTCAACTGGTTCAACAACTGCACGCCGAGGCCCGTGAGGCCGACGTGGCTGCCTCACGCTAGGAAACCCAATGGAAATCGCAAAGAACACGGTCGTATCGCTGCAATACCAAATGTACGACTCGGCCGGCGAAGTGCTCGACGAAACGCAGGATGGCGAGCCGATGGTTTATTTGCACGGCGGCTACGACGGCATCTTCCCGCTGGTGGAAGAGGCGCTGCATGGCAAGGCGGCTGGCGACAAGATCGATGTGACCATGGAGCCTGACGATGCCTTTGGCGAATACGATGCCGAACTGGTTCGTATCGAGCCGCTTGATGTATTCCCCGAAGAAATCGAAGTCGGCATGATGTTCGAAGCCGATGATCCGGAAAGCGGCGATGTCATGCTGTTTACCGTCACCGAAATTGCCGACGGCAAGGTGGTGGTGGATGGCAATCACCCACTGGCCGGCAAGCGCATCCGCTTCGCCGCCTCGGTGCTGGAAGTACGCGCCGCATCGGCAGAAGAATTGTCGCACGGCCATGTACATGGCCCGCACGGCCATCACCACTGATACCGGATTTGCTTCGCTCAAACGCCCGGCCAAGCCGGGCGTTTTGTTTTTTGCCGAGCGCAGGAGTCGGCAACCTGGATAGACGGGAAGAGGGCATGTGCTGTGTCGCCTTTTCGGCACGGTAAGGCGATGTGGCCAGACTGCCCCAAAACCAGAACATGTTCTTCTTTTCGACCGGCG
>NZ_JAYRLZ010000231.1:0-6763 GCF_041904975.1 Chitinimonas sp.
GCTGGGCTGAGTGCGCCGATGCCTTCGGCTTTGCTGACCAGTCGCATATGAACCGTGATTTCGTCCGCTACACCGGCCATACACCGGCGGCGCTGTTGCGCAGCATCGCCGACGCCGGCGCCGACAGCTGGGCCTTCCGCTTCTCGCGCGACGAAACCTCGCAGCTGTTCCTGCCGGATTGATGCTGGCGCCAGCCATGTCGTTTCGGTTCAAGACGCCGCGCGGCGCGGCCGCGATGATGGCGCTCCCGTACCACGGAGCAACCCGATGCCCGCCCCTTCCCTGCACCACGACGGCTATGCGCTGACTTCGCTCGACACCCTGCTGGGCCATGTGAAGAGCGACAGCCTGTGGTACATGTCCTTCGGCTTGGCCTGCTGCGCGGTGGAGATGATGCACGCCGCCAGCGCCCGCTATGACATGGACCGCTTCGGCATGATTCCGCGCCCTAGCCCGCGCCATTCCGACCTGATGATCATTTCCGGCACCCTCACCAACAAGATGGCCCCGGCACTGCGGCGGGTGTACGACCAGATGCCGGAACCGCGCTATGTTGTGTCGATGGGGTCTTGCGCCAATGGTGGCGGCTACTACCACTATTCTTACTCGGTGGTGCGCGGCTGCGACCGCATCGTGCCGGTCGATGTCTACGTGCCCGGTTGCCCACCGACGCCGGAGGCACTGCTGTATGGCTTGCTACAGCTACAGCGCAAGCTGCGCCGCCAGACTATCGCCCGCTGACATGCTGACGCTATTCAGCCTCTGCCCCTTCCGGATGGAGCGGGCCGCCAATGCCGCCAGGTCCGCAGCCTTCACCAATTTCAAGACCACCGCAACGGCGGCCTCGACGACGGCAAATCTCAGTCACGATCTCAGCGTTCTATCTTCCGCACCGCGTTCAGCGCCAGGCCGCCTTGCATATCGTGGTGGTCGCAGCCATGATCCAGGGCCTGGCCTACCATGGCAGCAAGCCGACCATTTTCGAGCCAATTCCTGTTGACAATTTCCCTCCCGAAATCACCCCGCCCCCCACCGCCCAAGCCCTTTGATTTGCCCACCAAGACTCTGGACAAGACCTACCTGCCACCGGTTGAAGTGAAGATCCCTGATGACTTTCCGCCACCCGCCAACAAGCCGGTGGACTATGGCCCTCCCACCGACAAACCCGCGCCAGGCGGTCCCGTCATTAAGGATCCAGGTCCAGGCAAGGAAGACGTCAAGAAGGATGAGCGCCGCGAGGCCCGCGTTGTTTGCCGTAACTATCCGGAAATCCAGGCACTGCTGGCAGACCGCTTCCCGGTTATCGCTGATCGCGAAGACTTCAATAGCCGCGGCATCAGCCGCTTTGATATGGCCATGACCATTACGGTCGGCCCGGGCGGCGAGATCAAGAATCCGGTGATGCGCCAGACCAGTAATGCCTTTGCCGGCCGCGCCATGCAATCCACCGTATTGGCCGCCTTGAAGAAGCTGCGCTGTGATGGCCAGAGCAGCGATGTAGCCGTCGATGTACCGTTAAGTTTTACCCTTGCGGACTAGCTCTCATGGAAGTACCCAAGCATCGGGCGCCGCAATGAATCGCTCGTCAAATCGGCCGTGCAGGTTGAATTGGTATCCAACCTGCACCCGCCGACGCCACACGGCAGCCTGAAGTCAATACACGACATAAGCAAAAATAAAACAACTAAACCACTCAATCGAAGCGATTGAGAATACTGACCACCCTACCATGCCAGAATTATCCAGATTACTACAACGAACTACCTGACAATCATTTGAAGATGATCGCATATTCTGGCAATCAAGTGATTTCAATCACTTGCGCCATTACGAATTTACAAGCCATTTGCACATTGATGATCAAGGACCCGTAATCCGCATTTTCCTTGCATTACATTCCGACACCGCGAACTACTGGTTCAGTTGCTTGCCGCCTTGCAGTGGCAGAGCCTCTTCGGCAAGCGCGACAGGCTGGTGTGTCTGGGGTAGTTGCAACTGAGAAACCTTGTCTTGCGCGCTTGCAGGTACGACATTTACCGTGCTGTTTTTTACCGACTCGTTTTTATTCAAATCTTCGGCAACGCCTACGCCCATCAAAGCAGCGACCAGAAAAGCCAGTGGAGCAGCGATAACAACCATGGTGAAACTCCTTCATAGTGAAAATTGACGGGCAAATGCCCACTACAGGAATACAGGCTGGCGCAGCGCGCCAGCCGTGGCAGCGCTTAGCCGCCCTCGCTGATCAAACGACCGTTCAACGGTTGTACCGGTCGATTGTTCATCGGATACACACCACGGAACGCAGCCAGCTGATTCTTGGAAAGCGTCACCGGGTTCTTCAATACAAACCACGTCACCCCCTCGCTGCATGGCGGCGTGGTGAGCGAGCCATTGAAGGTGTAATAGGTTTTTTCTTTGGGCAACAGATCATTCAGCTTGATACTGGTCTTGGGCAACAGGCGCGACTCGCCCGAACCCTTGGGCAATTTGTCCCAGAAGGTCTTCAGGAAGGCATTGTCCTCGCCACGGTTGAACAACACCGCCACCACTGCCAATTTACCGTCTGCTGATTTGTGAACCAGGTGGGCAACCAGATCGAATTCCTTGCCATCAATTTCTTCCTCACTCGGGGTGTGGAAATGAAACTGCACCAGTTCATACTGCCTGCCATCGTATTTGATAAAGCTGCCGGGATCGTAATTCACCTGCACGGTGTGGCCATTGTTTACGATGGCGAGCTTTGACGGCGCATAGCTGAATTCGATCTTGCCCGGTACCGTCTTTTTCACATCTTTGGTCTTGATATCGATGGGTGACTGCTCTTTGCCGAGTTTGCAGGCGGCAAAACTCTTGTCCAGTTCTCCCCACTTTTCGGCACTGTCTTCGCCGTGATAACCCCAGTGTGGCTGTGCATCAGCAGCCAGGGCTGCTCCATGTGAAAACAGGGCAAGCATTGCCGCCGCCAACGACCCTGCCGCGAAGTTTCTGTCCAAACGCATATTCAAGCTCCTGCTCGATGTTCATTCAATTCAAGCCCACACGGTATCCAGGTAGTTGTTGCCGTTACCTGCCTGTCGACTCACGTTTTTTCAGGTTGCAGTGTGTGATGGCACGGGCCAGGCACACCAGTAATCAGTCCTAAAAACAACTAAGCGAACACTAAGGGCGCCCTTCCAAGCCAGAAAACCGGTGTCGCAGCTCCGCTTGCAGGGCAATCGCGTTTCACATAAGTGTTTGATTATTGGCGCTTTGCCGCTAACGCCAAGCGAGGCGTGCGGATGAGCTTCCCCCTATTCCGACTGATCCAGGCCGACTCACCAGGGGAAGCCCTGAACGAATCGAGTTTTCGACCACCAGCGCATGTCCCGCCACGCCCGGGACTTACGCGAATGCCGATAGCGCATCGATTTCTCGCTATTTCACGCCCCCCTGCGCCCTCGCATTGCGCGGGGGAGTCGCGCAATTGGCGCATGGGGTGATTCGTTCAGAGCTTCCCTCATTGCCATATGGATACCGAACCAAGCCCGCATGCGCATTCTCCGGAGAGTCATTCGCCCGACCTGCGATCCGCAATATTGCAACTGCCCTCAGCGGCCAAACGCAGGTGGCGCTGCCAGTTCACATTTGTTGCAAAGAATCAACATGCTGCATCGGCAAACGCACCAACACAGTCGCGGTACTTGTAACAAGCTCACCGATTTGTAAGTTTGTGTAACAATTACGCCGACCTTACCGACCAACTTCAGATTGCAAACGCATGACCACGCTATACCGCTATCGTTTCGGCTCGTCTGTGCTTGATGAATCCTCGAGTGAATTGACGATCAACGGCCTGGCTGTCGATATCCAGCCGCAATCGCTGCGCCTGTTGAATGCGCTGCTGCGGCATCGTGGCGAAGTGGTGTCCAAGAAAGAGCTCGAAGAGCAGGTATGGAGTGGCCGCTTGTTGGGCGAAAACGTCCTGGCCAGCGCCATCACCCGTTTACGCTCGGTACTGGGCGAATCCAATGCCGGCCTGATCGAGGCGATTCCCCGTATCGGCTACCGGATTGCCATACCGGTACAGCGCACGGTGGTCGGGCAAGGCTATGCCAGTGCGCTGGAGCTGGCAGTCGGGCAGCCGGCACCCGAGCGGCCCGGCTTCGTGCTGGAGCGGATGCTGGGCCAATCGCCTGCCGGCGAAGTCTGGCTGGGACGCAATGGCAAATCCGGCAAGGCACATGTCTACAAATATGCAGCCGATGCCGATCAGCTCACCAGCCTGAAGCGCGAAGCCACCCTGGCACAGATGCTGCACGAACAACTGGGAGACCGGAAAGACATTCTGCGCATACTCGACTGGAACTTCGAAAGCGCACCGTTTTTTCTGGAAGCGGAATATGGCGGCGAAGACCTGCTCGCCTGGAGCCAGGTAGACGGACGACTTGCCAGCCTCTCCTTAGACAGTCGCCTCGCACTGTTCTTGCAGATTGCCGATGCCGTAGCGGCCGCCCATAGCGTGGCCGTTATCCATAAAGACATCAAACCGGCCAACATCCTGATCGAGCCACAAGGCAGCGGCTGGCAGATACGGCTTGCCGACTTCGGTAGCGGCCGCCTGACCGACGACCAGCGCCTGGCGGCCCTGAGCCTGGCCGAAATCGGCGCTGCGGGCCCGCAAACGATACTGAGTGACGATGCGCGCGGCACTGCCATGTATATCGCCCCGGAAATCTGGCGCGACATGCCATCGACCGAGCGCAGCGATCTGTATTCGCTCGGCGTGCTGCTCTACCAGCTGATGATTGGCGATCTGCGCCAACCCTTGCTGCCCGGTTGGGAGCGCCAGCTCAGCGATACCTTGCTGATCGAGGAAATCCGTCAGGCTACCGATGGAGACCCGGCCCACCGCACCAGCAGCGTGGCGGTCATGATTGCCAATCTGCGCAGCCTGCCGCAGCGGCATATCGAACGGCAGCGGCAGATCGAAGCACAAGAACAAGCGCAACGCGATCGCCGTGCACTCGCGCGCGAGCGCGCCAGCCGTCCCTGGCTATTGGCGCTGATCGGCACCCTGTTTCTGGCGTTCGGCTTTTGCCTGTATGCCTACCTGAACCTGCGCGACAGTGAGCGCGCCCTGGAGCGGCAGAACGCCAATATCGAAGCCCTGAACCAGTTCATGAGCAACGATCTGATCGGCCAGGCCAATCCTTCGCTCACCGGGCAATCCGATATCTCCATCAAGCAAGCTGCCCTGCTCGCCGCGCAGAAGATCGACGCACCCGAATCTCACTACAGTCCGGAAGTCCATCTCGCCCTGCATGTCGCCATGCAGGAAAACCTTGAGGCACTGGAAAATCATCGCGCTGCTATCGAACAGGCCGAGCATGCATTGGGACTCGTGCAGGGGATGGATCATCCCGACCAGGCCTTGCTTGACCGTCTACGGGTGACTTATGCACGCAGCCTGACCAATCTGACCAAACTCGATGCTGCCGAAGCGCAGCTGGACCTGGCAAAGGCCTCCTTGCTGCGCCCGGGAGCCAAAGCGAGTGAAACCCTGGCCTGGTACTGGTACGCACGCGGCAATCTCGCCGGTGCCCGCTTTCGCTGGAGCGACCGGCTCGACTTCAACCGCCAGGCTGGCGAAGTGCTGGCCAAACTGCCCTACGCATCCATCAGCCTGAAAGAGAACCTGATCGCCCGCAATATTTCTACCAACCGCATCCTCGGCAAGCTCGATATCGCCGAGTCCATGGCGCGGGAATACCTGAAGACCAATCAGCAGCGCTATGGCCAGGCCCATTTTCTCACCTGCCAAGCCGGTCGCCGCTTGGCCGAGGCGCTGGTGGCACTGCGCAAACTGTCCGAAGGCCTGCCGCTGGCCGAGAATATGGTGCAATGCATGCGTAAAGCCAGCGGTAACGAATCCAACTTCACCGCCAGCATGTACACGGTACTGGGCAATGCTTACCTGCAGGACCGCCAATGGGCAAAGTCGGCAGAGGCGTATTTGCAGGCAGCAGCCTTGTTCGAGCGCCTCAATGGCGGGGCCATCACCCAGAGCCTGTTGTGCGCGCGAATCAATGCCGCCATCGCCCGCAATCTGGATGGTCATCCGGAGCTCGCCAAACCCGTCCTGCTACAAAGCCTGGCCGATGCAGGGCGCATCTACAGCTCGGCCGATCACCCGGTGATCATGACTGCCCGCTACAACCTGGCCAATACCTTGCTTGATCTGGGTCTTTGGCGCGATGCCGGCGAGCAGCTCGCCCATCTGGATGCCAAACAACTCAACGCCATCGACCCCAAGCCGTCGTGGCAGGCACAAATCAACTATCAGCTGGGGAGACTGGCGCGGATGCAGGGCAATAAGCAAGTGGCTATCGATCAGCTGGAAAGCGCATTCAAACAGATGCAGGCAAGCGATCCCGCCTCAATTACGTTGCCCATCCAGAAAGTCCGCGACGAGCTGACACGCGCGCAGCAGCTGGCAAGCTAGGCTCTGTTGACGTTCTGTCGTCGGAGCCTGGACCGGGTGGAGGAAGCCCGCGCGTTGCGCGGCTACCTCAACGTCGCGCCGTAGCGGGTTTTCATGCATTCAGCATCACTTCCGTGGCAAACCCGCCTCGGCGCACCGGCATCGTCATGCAAATAGCGTACAGCATGCTTGCCGCCTGGCCATCTTGTGTGAAAATCGCCGACCGCAACAGTCTTGGTCCACCTGGGTCGCTTCATCATGTCCACGCTGTATCGCTATCGATTTGGCTCATCCACGCTCGAT